>JACQVT010000913.1 GCA_016209665.1 Planctomycetota bacterium
AAACAAACGCTGCAATCCATTCAGTTGCGCGGAAACTCCTGGGCGGTGAACCCAAGTCTCGATAACAAACTCAACTCCAATGCCAGGACACCACGCCCATCGCGGTGGGCATTCGCCGCAAAAACGACCCGGCCGCCCCCGACGAAGGTAACCCCCAGAAGGTCTCGCCCAAGATCGACATCAACCGCCATGTGCCGGGCCAGACGTTCGCGGGCAAGTCGAAGCTCAGCCTGGAATGTGGCAGCGACGACTCGTTAGTCAAAAATGAACATCAACGCACCGGTCAGAATCGGACGGAGTCTCGTCATGAGCGATGTCCTTGCTTGGACACTCGGAATGGAGTCGGTATGGCCCCGGATTGACACAGACTGCGGGGCGCCGTTCGTAGCCTGCGGGTTGTTTATCGGCCACTGGCGCCGACAAACCGAAACAGACCGAGTGGCAGTAATGTGAGGTCACTCGGTTGTGTGTGGGGTTGTGCCTTGGACACCTTCCCGGAACTGCAGTGGATAGTGGATCTGGCCGGAGGTCTTCCGTGGACACCCGGCACGCGCTGGGGCGCCGGCACGGTGCACTCCGGTACTCCCCGATCTCGCTACGAGGAAGCCTTCGCTGCCAGCAGCGCGTCGAGTTGGCGTCGGGCGACGTGATTCTTGGGATCGGTCTGGACGACTCGCCGGAGTTCCGCGATCGCCTCGTCGAGTCGGCCGGTTTGAGCCAGCAGCCGGGCCAGGTCCATGCGGGCGGGCACGAGATCGGGTTGGAGACGCAGGGCCTCGCGGAACTGCGCGATGGCCTCGTCGAATTGCTTTTGCGACACCAGGGCCATCGCCAGGTTGCAGCGGGCCCGCACGTACGCCGGATCGATGCTGACCGCCTGTTGGAGCCGGGCGATCGCATCCGCGGGCCGGCCTGACTGAAGCAGGGCAAAACCCAGGCTGTTGTGGGCGATCGCCGAGTTGGGGGCCACCGTCACCGCGGCGGTGGAGTCCCGGATCGCCTCGTCGATCCGACGGTCGGCCATGCGGGCGGCTCCCCGATTGACGTAGGCCTCGGGCGAATCGGGGGCCAGCCGAATCGCCTCCTGCCAGTGAGCCTCGGCCCGGTCCAACGTCCCGAGGCGAACGAGGGCATTGGCGAGGCTCAGATGCAGTGGGGCGGCGTCGGGCCAGTATCGCAGGGCCGTCTCGTAGTTGCGGGCCGCCTCGGCGAACTGCCCCATCCGAGCGAGGTTGAGACCGATTTGACCATACAACTCGGTCGAGTCGGGGCTGACCCGCAGCGCCTCTCGCAACATCTCGACCGTCTTGTCCGGCCGGCCGATGCCCTCGTAGTGGGCGGCGACATTGCCGAGTGACTGCGGGCCCGTGCTCTTCTTGATCGGGTAGGGCACCTGGCCCACCGCGGTGGCGGCGGCGACCACGCCCACCGCCGCGCAGACCTTCGCGAACGCCCGCTGCCGGAGAAGTCGAGCGATCTCCACCAGGCCAAAGCCGGCGAAAACCGCCAGCACCGGGACGCACACCATGCGGTACCGCGACGAGACATAGAAGATGAGCAGGATCAGTAGCGTGGCCGCCACTTGCAGCAGCAGCACCATGATCGCGGTCGGCTGCCGGCCGCGTCCCCGGGCCAGCCCGACGATGGCCAATCCGACGATGATCGAGAACGGCACCGCCAGCCACCGCAGGATGGGCACCTGACCGATCTCGTAGTACGTCTCAAAGCTGTCGAGTTCCTCGCGATTGTTCAAGGAATACAGCAGCTTGCTCTCCACGATCAGCAGGGGGGCGTACAGCGTCGCGACTACCATTCCCGCCAGCCCCGCCCGAGGGTCGAACAGCCGCCGCCCCAGCAGATACACGAGCCCAAGGCCCACCACCCCCAGCATCGACTGAAGGATGTACACCGGCACGTAGTGATGGCCGAACACCGCATAGAACAGCCCGAGCAGATACGGATACATCGGGGCCAGATAGAAGGGCGTCGGCCCCCAACCCTGCCCCGACGCTACTTTCATCGCCCATTGGTCGTAGTACGCGGCATCGACAATCGGGATGTTGAAGTAGGGCAGGCGCTGCGAGCACAGAATGAGGTAGATGATCCTGATCGCCAGCGCGACGGCCACCACCGCCGCCAGCGCCCAGGGGAAGGTCCTCGGCTGGGAGCCTATCCTGCGACCCTGAGATCCGACCGGCTGGAACCCGGCCCCACATGGGTTTTGGGACAGGCGGTCGCGATTGTCGTTTCGAGGCATGGGGGCTCTGGGTTCAGGCAATCCCGCGGACGCGGTCGCGGATCGCCAGCAGGTCCTTCATGACGTTGAACTGGCATGCGGTCGAGCGGGTGCCGAAGGCATCGTGGACCTGCCGGTACAAGCGGAACAGTTCGTCATACGCCGCCCGGCGGGTCGGGTCGGGCTTGTAGGTCTTGGCTTTCAGCCCGCACATCTTCGTCTGGGCATCTTCGACCGAGTCGTAGCCGCCCGCGGCCTTACCCGCCACGACCGCTCCGAAGATGCACGAACCCAGGGCGCAGGTCTGGCTCGACCGGCTGGCTTTCATCGGGCGGCCCGCAGCGTCGGCGTAGATCTGCATGACGAAGGGATTCTTTTCGGCGATGCCGCCGCAGTTGATGACCTCGTTCACCTTGACGCCGTACTCCTCGAACCGCTCCATGATGATCCGGGCGCCGAAGGCGCTGCCCTCGACCAGGGCCCGGTACACCTCGGCCCTCGTCGTGTGCAGCGTCTGCCCGATCAGCACGCCGGTGAGCCGCGGGTCCACCAGCACGGTGCGGTTGCCGTTGTTCCAGTCCAACGCCAGCAGGCCCGACTCGCCCGGCTTGAGCCTGGCCGCCTGGGCCGACAGCGTCGCGTGGGACTTGTTACCCCGGTCGAACTGGTTGACGAACCAATTGAAGATGTCGCCGACCGCCGACTGCCCCGCCTCCAGGCCGAAGTATCCCGGCACGATCGAACCGTCGACGATTCCGCACAGGCCGGGAATGTCCGGCAGCGGCTCGGTGTTGGGATGGATCATCATATCGCACGAGCTGGTGCCGAGGATCTTTGCCAGCGAGCCGGGCTTGACACCCGAACCCACCGCGCCCAGGTGAGCGTCGATGGCACCCACGGCCACCGGCGTGCCTTCCCGCAACCCGCCGAGGGCCTTGGCCCACGCCGCCGACAGTCCGCCCGCCCGCTCGCTGGCCGGCCAGGCCCGATCGAACGTCTTGTTGCGGCGTACGTCCGCCAACTGCTCGTCGATTGTCGCGAGGAACTCGGCCGCCGGCAGCGACCAGTCCGCGTGGTACATGGCCTTATGGCCGGCGGCGCAGACGTTGCGTTTCCAGGTCGCCGGGTCGCTGTTGCCGGTCAGCACCGCGGGGATGAAATCGGACTGCTCGACCCACGCCGCCGCCGCTGCCATCACTTGCGGCGCCACCCGGAGGCAGTGCAGGGCCTTGGCCCAGAACCATTCACTGCTGTACGTGCCTCCGCACTTGGCCAGGTATTCGGGATGTTGCTCCGCGGCCAAGCGCGTGATCTGGGCGGCCTCCTCGAATGAGGTGTGGTCCTTCCACAGCCAGGCCAGGGCATTGACGTTCTTCCTGAAGCGTTTATCCTCGGCCAGCGGCACGCCTTGGGCGTCAACCGGCAGGGGGGTGCTGCCGGTGGCGTCCACGCCGATGCCGATGATCTTTGCGGGATCAAAGCCCCTGTCCACCGCCTTGGCCGCCTTGACCGCCGCCCGCGTACATCTGGTCATGGCCGTCAGCCAGTCGCCCGGGTTCTGCCGGGCCACGTTCGGGTCCTTGCGATCGAGGATGATGCCGGCCTCGCCGCTCGGGTAGGGGGCTACCGCCGTGGCCACTTCCCTCCCGTTGGCGGGATCGACGATCAACGCCCGGGCGGTATTGGTGCCGAAGTCCAGACCCAGACAGTACGTTTTCGCCATGGCGGGTCCTCGCTCGTGGATCGGTGTGAGACCGGCTCTGAGCGGCGTCATTCGCCTCGCGCCCCGCCGGTCCGCAGCCGCTGAGCATTGGACCGCTCATGTCCACGAGTGTCAAGCCAGCATGCGCAGGCACTGGGAGTGGAGCTGTGATCGAGTTGCCTGTCTGTCATCCTTGCGGTACCCGCCAGGCAACAGGATGATGAAGACCGCCAGCGATGGCCTGGTCGGCTGGGCCGGTCATCATGACTTGGCCGCTGGTGGGGATACGCTGAGGAGGCGATCGAATGAAGACTGTTTATCTGGACGTATCATGTCTGAACCGGCCATTTGACGACCAGGCACAGACCCGAATTCGACTGGAAGCCGAGGCGGTCACGCTCATCTAGGAACATATAGACAGGGGCCAGTACCGGCACGTCTCTTCGCAGATGGCGGAAATCGAGATTGCTGCCATCACGGATTCGGATCGTCGTCGACGGATAACTGCGTTTTTGCCTTCCCGGCCGGCTAGGATTAGACTGAAGCCGGCGATGTTTGAGCGGGCGTTAGCACTCGAAGAGATGGGTTTCAAGCCCGCCGATGCCCTCCACGTAGCGGCTGCCGAGGCACTGGGGGCGGACGTGCTCCTGTCTTGTGACGATCGCCTTTGTCGCAGGGCTTTGGCGAAGCGGTCCCGGTTGCGGGTTCGCGTCGCCAACCCGCTCGCTTGGCTGAAGGAGGAATCGAATGCACCAGACGCTTGACCAAATCCGTCGCGAAGGGTTGCGGGCCCTGCAAGAGCGCCTTGGACGAGCGGGCATGATCCGCTTCCTTCAGCAGTTCGAGACCGGCAGCGGTGACTACGCCGTCGAGCGGCACAAGTGGGTCGATGGCACGTCACTGGCCGAGTTGAAGTCACTGGCGGGCAAGACGAGCAGCCGGCGCCGAAGACCGTCCCGTCGTCGTCCCGCCGGTTGATTCGTGCTCTCGGCTGAGTACACTTCCCGCATGGGCGTTGTGCGTCCACCGAGGCCGGTGAACCTCATCTGCGGACTGATGTCGAACGATCCGGATCTGATGGCACGCGCCGTCCGCCTGCTCCAGCAGCACCAGGGTCCGACCGACGCCGTCAGCGACCTCTGGCCGTTCGACACCACCGACTACTACGCCGTCGAGATGGGCGACGACCTGCAGCGACAGTTCATCTCGTTTGAGCGGCTGATCGATCCCGGCCAACTGGCGGGCATCAAGCTGCTGACCAACACCCTCGAGCAGCGGGTCTGCCACGACGTCGGCCTGCCCGAGCACCAGCGGCGCGTCAACCTCGATCCCGGTTACATTTCGCTCAGCAAGCTCGTGCTGGCCACGACCAAGGACTACTCGCATCGCGTCTACGTGGGCAGCGGCATTTACGCGGAGGCCACGCTGCACTACGAGAACGGGCGGTGGACGGCTTGGCCTTGGACGTACCCGGACTACGCCGGCCCACGTTACCACGCGTTCTTCGATCGGGTGCGGGAGGGCTACAAAGCCAAGCTCAACGTACCGGAAGGCGGGCAGGATACTCGCCCCCCAATCGAGCGCTACAAGGCCAAGCTCAACGCGCCGCCGCCGGCCGGGCAAGGGAGTATCGAGCCGTGATTCCCTGGACCGCGGTCATCGTGGGGGCGGTTTCGCTGGGCGGCTCGCTGGCGCTGAGCGCGTTTCTGACGCCCCGCGTCCGCCGCTGGGCTCAACAGCGCGACTTCGTGGACCGCCCCGGCGCCGTCGGCCACAAACGCCACGTCCAGGCGGTCTCGCTCGGCGGCGGCATCGCGATCACCGTCGCCATCCTGCTGCCGATGGCCCTGGGCCTTATCGCCGCCAGTATCCTGCACCGCGTCCCGCCCGAGCGGCTGGCGTTCCTCGACGATGTCGCGCCGCTGTGGCGGCACTGGGTCGGCGGCATCGTCATGAAGATTCCCGCGGGCCTGGCCATCATCGCCGGTGCCCTGGTCATGCATCTGGTCGGCATCGTGGACGACCACCATCCCCTGGGGGCGGGACCCAAACTCGTCGCCCAGTTCGGCGTGGTCCTGGCTCTCGTCGCGGGCTTCGGCATCCGGTCCGGCGAGGCCCTGGGAGCCGCTCCGTCGGTCATCCTGACCACGTTGTGGATCGTCACCCTCATCAACGCCTTCAACTTCATGGACAACATGGACGGCCTGACCGCCGGCATCGCCGCCATCACCGGCATCATCCTGGCCGTCAGCGCCTTCGGCTCGGGCCAGTTGTTCGTGCCCTGCCTGACGCTCCTGGTGGCCGGAGCGGCCCTGGGATTCCTGATCTTCAACTTCCCGCCGGCGTCGATCTTCATGGGCGACGGAGGCAGCCTGGTGATCGGCTACTTCATGGCCGTCTGCTCCGTGCTGACGACGTTTTACGATCCGCAGCGTTGGCAGCACCAGCCGGGTCTGCTCGTGCCCTTGGTGGTGTTCGCGATCCCACTATACGATACGCTGAGCGTGATCCTCCGCCGGCTGCGGCTGGGCATCAGCCCGTTCCGCGGTGACCGACGCCATTTTTCGCATCGTCTGGTCGCCCTGGGCAAGTCCCCCCGCACCGCCGTGTTGACGATCTATCTGGCCACGATGGCCACCGCGCTGCCGGCCGTCCTGCTGCCCCTGCTGAGCTGGCCGGCCGCCCTGGTGATCTTCAGCCAGTGCGTCTGCGTGGTGATCATCATCGCCATCCTGGAATCGCGCGATGTCTGAGCGGACCCCTTCACACCCGGCTACCACTTACTCCAACGAGCCGCGGACCTCCGTCCGCGCCGCGCACGGTGGTCATCATCACCTCGCCGACTCGCTCGATGTGGCCGCCTTTTACGTGATCGTGCTCGTGGTAGCCATGCGGCCGCTGCTCAGCGAAACCTACTACTCGGGTCTCGAGTCCGTCTCGCGTCAGTCCGCCTCTCTGGGCGATCCCACGCCCGCGACCACGGCCTGGCTCGATTTCGCCTTCTGGGCGGCGGCAGTGGCGGCAGCGGTGGGAGCGCTCTTGCAGCGGCGCCGCTGGCACTTGACCGGTATCGAAATCGGCGCCGGCATCCTGCTCGTTGCCGCCGTGATCTCTACGCTCGCCGCCAGCAACAAGCGGCTCGCCATCAACGGGTCGGCGAACTGGCTGACCGCCCTGGCGCTGGTGATGTTGATGGCCAACCTGTGCCGCGACCGCATGCGCATCGGGCTGCTCCTGGCGGCGCTCGGCGCATCGGGCCTGGCGTCGATGGCCCGCTGCACGATGCAGGTGAAGGCCGACTTCGCCGATACCCGCCAGCATTACGAGAAGACGAAGACCGATTTCTGGGCGAAGCAGGGCGTGCCCCTCGACGATCCCCGCGTCGAGCTGTACGAACGCCGCCTGCGGGCCGGCGAGGCCAGCGGATTCTTCGCCCTCAGCAACACCCAGGGGGCCTGGCTGAGCCTGGCGGGCTTTTCCATTCTGGGGCTGCGCGGGCTGGTCATCCGCAAGCGCTGGCCGGCCAACGGGCTGCTCGTGGTGGCCCTGGCCACCTTCGCCATGATCTGGTGGACCGGCAGCAAGGGGGCCATGATCGCCGCCACCATCGGGCTCGTCGCCTGGGTGGTCCTGACGCGGGTGCAGGACGATTTGCGTTCGCGGTGGCGGCTCGCCCTCGCGGGCGGCTGGCTCTGCGTGGCCGGACTCGTCTGTGCCACCATCACCTACGGTGCCGCCACCGGCCGCCTGCCCACCGATTCCCTGAGGTTCCGCTGGAATTACTGGCAGGTCGCTCGCCAGATCATCACCGACCACGTGGCCACCGGCGTCGGGGCCCTCAACTTCGATAGCGCCTACCTCGCCCGAAAGCCCATCCAATACCCCGAGGAAATCCGCGATCCCCACAACTTCGTCCTGGCGGTGCTCGCCCAGTGGGGTCTGCTGGGCGGGGTGGGATTGGTGTTCGTTCTCGTCGGTGCCTCGATCGTCAGTGGCCGCATCTGGGGGCGGCGCGAACCGACCGATGGCCCGCCGCCGATGTATGACCCACTCGTCCGACTGCAATGGATCGTTGCCATCGCGATCGGGTTCTTCATCCTGCGGGTATGGCTGATGCGGGGTTGGCTGGGCGACACCAGCGGCTCCGCCTACGTGTTCTTCGACCTGGGGCTTTACGGCTTGACCTGGATCGTCGGTTTCGCCGGGCTGCGCTGGCTGGCTCGCGGCGGCTGGACCGGTGACCTCGACTGCTGCCAGGTCGCCTGCCTCGCCGGCGTGCTCGCGTTCCTGCTGCACAGTCTGATCGACGTTGCGATGTTGTACCCGGGCACGCTGATGCCCTTTGCCGCGATGGCCGGCATCCTGCTCGTCGTCGGCCCGGCTGGCCGAAAACTCGGAGCCGCAACCGTAGGCGGCGCCGGCCCCGCGGCCATCGCCGTGGTCGGCACGTTGGCCCTTGTCGTTTTCACCCTCGTGCCCGTGTCGCGGTCCAACAGCCTGCTCAGTCAGGCTCGCTTCCTCACGCCCGACCCCACTCAGGCCCGCCGGTTGTACGAACAGGCCGCCGAGGTGGATCCTCTCGATCCGACGGCCCCGGCGGACCTCGCCGGCCTGCTCGCCGCTTCGGGCGATCCGGCCGACCGCGCCGCCGCCCTCCAGGCGATCGGCCAGGCCACCGTCCGCGACCCGCAGCAGGTCGGCTTGTATCGGATGAAGGCCGGTCTGCTCGAACAATCCTACCGCCAGACCCGCTCGATGGCCGACCTCATCGCCGCCGTCGGCACCGCCCGCAAGGTTGCGCTGATGTATCCCAGCTCTCCCGACGATCACGTCATGCTGGGTGATCTGCTGGTTGAGGTCGCCGCAGCCGAAGGGGGCGGTGAGTCCCTCGGCGAGGCCGCCATCCACTACCGCACGGCCCTGGACCTCGACGCCGCTCGCGGCCCCCAAGAAGTCCGCCGCTGGCCCCCCGCCCGTCGCCAACTCGTCGAGACCTGTCTGCGACGCCTGCAAAAACCGACAACCACCCGACCCGCCGGCGACCCCACCACGTGAGGAAAAAGGGGACATCACTGATTTTTGCGGCTCTCGCCCTCTTTTCGCGGCCGGCCGGGGCTTCGGAGGGTGAACGTCAGCCCCAGGCGTTCGGCGGTGCGCTGGACCCACGGCGGCTCGCCCCA
>JACQVT010000914.1 GCA_016209665.1 Planctomycetota bacterium
ATCGGCGGGGTATTTCAGAGCCCCGAGCGCGGCTCGACTGAGTTCGCCGAAGTCAAGCGAGTGGGTCGTGTCTACCCGTCGCGGGCGCTCCGGGCTCTGAAAAGCCCACGTCGGTGTCGCCGCCCAGACTGTCACGCACCCGTTCGCGCCTTACGATGCGGCGTTGCCTTGTCGGGGCCGCGACGATACAAGTACCGTGTTGCCGCCCCGATACGGTGAATCCCCGTCGCTGGGCGAGTATACGGGCCGTCCGGGGCGGCTTCAAGGAGAACGTAGCGGAGATTGTCGGTGAACGGCGGACTCAATGGATTGGCGGGGCGGGAGGTGGTGCTGGATACCGCCGGCCCGCTGGTGTATCTGGGCACGCTGGCCGCGTTCGACGAGCACGGTTTCTGGCTCGAGTCCGCCGACGTGCACAACGTTGACGAGGGCCACGCCACCCGCGAGCAGTACATCGCCGAATCGCGCCGCGACGGCATCCGCGTCAACCGCCGCCGGGTGTTCGTACTCCGCGCTACGGTGGCCAGCGTGTCGTTGCTCGCCGACGTGGTCGCCGACTGATGCCGATCCGCGACCGCATGAGAGCACACCGGCTCGGGGAGGCAGGGAAGGATCCGCGATGCGAGTTTTTGTCACCGGCGGGGCCGGATACGTGGGCAGTCATTGCGTCCGCGACCTGTGCGACCACGGGCACGGTGTGCTCGTGTTCGACAACCTGTCCGCGGGGCATCGCTCGGCCGTTCACCCTCAGGCGGAGTTTGTCCAGGGCGACCTGGCCGACCGATCCGCCCTCGCGGACGTGCTGGCAGCGGGTCGGTTCGAGGCGGTCATGCATTTCGCCGCCTTCGCTTACGTGGGCGTGTCGGTGGCCGAGCCGCTCAGGTACTACCGCAACAACGTGGCCAACACGCTGCAGCTCCTGGAGCTGATGCGGGAGGCGGGCATCCAGCGGCTGGTGTTCAGCTCGACCTGCGCGACCTACGGCGTGCCCGATCGCGTGCCCATTACCGAGGACACGCCGCAGCGGCCGATCAACCCCTATGGCCGCGGCAAGCTCGTGGTCGAGTGGATGCTGCAAGACTCCGCCCGGGCGTGGGGGCTTGGCTCGTGCTCGCTGCGCTACTTCAACGCCTGCGGGGCCGCGGCCGACGGCTCGATCGGCGAGGACCACCGGCCCGAGACGCATCTCATCCCGCTCGTGCTGTCGGCGGCGGCCGGCCGACGACCCTGCGTGCAGGTGTTCGGCCGCAACTACCCGACGCCCGACGGTACGTGCATCCGCGACTACATCCACGTCGAGGACCTGGCCAGCGCCCATCGGCTGGCCATCGCGGTGGTGCAACCCGCCGCCGCCGCCGCGTACAACCTGGGCACCGGCCGCGGCCTCAGCGTCCGCGAGGTCATTGCCGCCGCCGAGCGCGTGACCGGCCGCCGCGTTCCCGCCGAGGAATCTCCCCGCCGTCCCGGCGACCCGCCCATGCTCGTCGCCGACGCCGCCCAAGCCCGCGCCGCCCTCGGCTGGCAGGCCCAATGGACCGACCTCGACGACATCGTCCGCTCCGCCTGGCGCTGGCACGAGTCTCACCCTGATGGCTACGGCGACTGAGCGGGCCGGGGAGGAACGTGAGGCTCGTCAGAACCGCGACCGCGAGGCACGGCCCGTCGGAACCGCGGCCGTGAGGGAGCAGACTTCTCACGCCCCGAGGTGTTCCTCGCCGCAGTCCGCTTCTCGACAGGTCGAGTCAATGACCTGACGGGCGCGGTTCCGACGATCCTTCCCTCACGGCCGTGCTACGCCCAAGGGCTTCGCGTCGGCGAGTCGCCGCTCGCACAAGCAGGACGGCACTCACACTCTCTCAAAGCACGCCCGACTCGGTTCACATGTGTCCCACGATCGCTTCGGCGAACTCACTGCACTTGACCAGCGTGGCCGACTGGCCCTCGTCGACCATCAGCCGATGGAAGTCGTAGGTGACCGTTCGGGCCGAGATCGCCCCGTCCATGCCCTTGAGGATCAGGTCGGCGGCCTCGGTCCAGCCCAAGTGCCGGAGCATCATCTCGCCCGACAGGACCACGCTGCCGGGGTTGACCTTGTCC
>JACQVT010000937.1 GCA_016209665.1 Planctomycetota bacterium
CCGTGGAAGAAGTACAGCATCCGGTAGTTCCGTCCCTGGAGGGCGACGCGGAGTTCATAGATGTCGTCTCGCAGGTAATCAGCCTCCGGGCGTCGCAACTCGTGACCCAGCTCCCGGAGTCGCTCGATTCGGACACGACACTTCGCGACAGCCTTGACCGCGATGCTGTCCATCCAATCCAAGAGCGGCACGCTCCCGTCGTCCTCCCTGTAGAAAACCACCCTTGTTCGAGGCACGTATTCTCATCCCCATTCTTCGCAATTTTGAGACGTTTGTCAAGCCGCGGGCGCCGGTCTTGTTCAGCCGCCCTTACCGGGTCAGCGTGGCCATAGGCCGAGGCAGATTGTACAGGTAACGGAAACTGACGCCAGTGGGTGGCTGGTCGCTCGAGCAAGAGGGCATTATAATGACCACCAGAACCGGTGCCACAGATTTCAGTCAAAGGAATAACAGGACGACATGCTCATGCGGTGTGACGCCATCGCGATCGTTGTCGTGTTCCTGGCCATGAGCGTCTGGGCAGTGCCCTCGGTCGGCGGCGGTGCTTCCGCCAGCCAGCCGGCTGCTGAGCAGCCGTCGGGCCCGGGCCGGCTCCGCGTGGCTTCCTGTCAGTTCCCGGTCTCCAGCGACGTGCGGGCGAACGGGGAGTGGATTCGCAAGCAGGTGCGGACCGCCCACGAGCAGCACGCCGATATCGTTCACTTCCCCGAGGCGGCCCTGGCGGGTTATGGGAACGTCGATCACACCTCGTTCGACCACTTCGACTGGGCCGTGCTGCGGGCCGAGACCGAGTCGATTCTCCGCCTGGCCGCGGAACTCAAGGTGTGGGTCGTCCTGGGAACCATGCACCGGCTCACCGGCGAGCACAAGCCGCACAACTGCCAGTACCTCATCAATGCGGAGGGCCGGATCGTCGACCGCTACGACAAGCGGTTCTGCACCACCGACGATCTGAAGTTCTACACGCCCGGCGACCACTTCGTGACCTTCGAGATCAACGGCATCCGCTGCGGGCTGCTGATCTGCTACGACGTGCGTTTCCCCGAGCTGTACCGCGAGTACCGCCGGCGGAACGTGCAGGTGGTCTTCCACTCGTTTTATAACGCCCGCATGACGCCGGACAAGATCCTTCCCCAGATCATGCCGGTGACGGCTCAGGCCCACGCGGGCATGAACTACATGTTCCTGTCGCTGACCAACTCGTCGGCCCCGCTGAGCTGGCCTTGCCAGTTCATCACGCCCGACGGCCTCGTGGCGGCCAGGCTGCCGGCCAACGAGCCGGGCGTGCTGGTGAACCTGATCGATACCACCAGAAAGTACTACGACGGCAGCCACGACCAGCGGCCGTTGGCCCTGGACGGGCACCTCAGCAGCGGCGAAACGCCCGACGACGAGCGTTCGAAGGACCGGCGATCCTACTGATACGCAAACCAGTGTTTGCGTCGCGGCCGACCTGGAGGTCATCGCGACCGGCTTGAGTATCCGGTTCCCACACGACCACGAGAATGCCCAGGCCGACTTCGCTGATGGTGAGGGCGAGGGCGAGCAGCATCACAACGGAACCTAAGGGATGCCCTCGGTGACCTGCCATACACAACACGAAGGCGTCTCCGTCGCCGGGCGCTCGCAACTCACGCTCTCATGCGAAGAAGACGAGCCGAATTCAGCACGACTGCGACGGAACCGACGTTGTGAACGATCGCAGCCATGATCGGCGAAAGCCACCCAACGCTTGCGAGGAGAATCGCGATCCCGTTGTAGAGAACCGCAAACACGAGCAGGTTTTCCCGGATACGGCGCTTCGCGCGGCGGCCAAGGCGGATGAGTTCCGGTACACGCCCGACATCTGGATTCAGAACCCCAATGGGGGCCGTCTCCAAGGCGAGCGGAGAAGCGCCGGCGCCAAATGCCGCGCCGACGTAGCTACTGGCCAGCGCGGGCCCGTCATTCACGCCGTCCCCCACGTAGAGCACCTTAGCCCCGCTGGCCCGCAAGCGTTCGAGGTGTTCGACCTTCTCGTGCGGGAGTAGCCCGCCTTGCGAAGAATCGATCCCAACCTGCTCCGCCAGTCGCCCAACGGCGGCGGCGCGGTCGCCAGACAGGAGATGGATATCACGAAGCCCGAGCTTTCGCAGTTCGCCCACCGCGGTTGCTGCCGAATCCCGGGGTGGATCTTCTAAGATGATCGCGCCTACCGACCGCTGGTCGCGCTCCACCCACAGCACGCTGCTGGCGTTGACATTCTCAAGGTTTGGGGTGGCCGACTCCATGAATCGCTGCCGGCCTACACGCACGGAGCATCCGCCTACGACGCCGCTTACTCCCAACCCTGTAGTGCTCTGAAACCCCTCGACCGGCATGATTGGCACGTTGCGCCGCTGCGCCTCTCGGACCACGGCCTCGGCCAGGGGGTGCTCGCTCTTCTGCTCCACGCTAGCGGCCCACGACAGCACTTGATTCTCGGTCTGCCCGTTCAGTGCGACGATGCGGCTCAGGCTCGGGCGCCCGGAGGTCAGCGTTCCCGTTTTATCGAATACAACCGCGTTGACTTCGCCAACGGCCTCCAGGAACTTGCCGCCTTTGATCATCAGGCCGCGGCGGGCAGCCGCTCCGAGTCCCGCGACCACGGCGGTCGGTGTGGCCAGGATTAGCGCGCATGGACACCCTACAACCAACACCGAGACGCAACGGATGAAATCGCCGCTCCAGAGCCACACGAACGCTGCCAGCGTAACAATTGCGGGCGTGAACCATCGGGCAAAGGCGTCGGCGCTGCGAACGATCGGTGCCTGGTGTGACTCGGCATCCCGGATCAACGCGACGATCTTGCCAAGGGATGAATCCTCACCGACGCGTGTGGTCGCCACCGTCAAGGCGCCTCCTTGAACCAGACCGCCGGCGAAGACCGGCGTGCCAACTTCCGCTTCGACTGGCATGGACTCCCCGGTGACTGCTGCCTGATCGACCGAGGCGCTCCCTTCGACCACCTGTCCGTCAACGGGAACCTTCTCACCCGGCTTCACCAGTATGTGCTGCCCGGGGCGGACTTCCGCGACGGGCACGACACGTTCGATACTGCCGTCGATGATGCGCGCCGTCTCGGGGGCCAAATCTACCAGCGACTCAATGGCCCGTCGTGCCCTGCTGGACGTGAACGACTCCAGCAGACTGCCGAGAATCATGATGAAACTGACGGTCGCCGCGGTGAGGTACTCGCCGATGATCAGCGCGGCGACGATCGCCAGGCTCACCAACTCATCGACGTTCAGTTGTCGACCGAGCAAGCCCCACACCGCCCCATGGAGGATGCGCCCGCCGCACAGTGCCGTGGCCAGCAACGCCAGGCCGGTCTCGACAAGCGGTTGGGGATGCCAGAGCCGAAGCATCCAGCACGCACCGATGGCCAAGCCGGCCGCTGATGTCATTGCGACCTGTTTCGTAATGCCTCGATCTCGAAAGCGGGCAATCATCCATGGTTCCGTTCACAAATGGGTATCACTTCAAGTAAGCTCGTATCACGTCGAGAAGCGTCTCGGTCGCTCGGCTTTGTTCGGCCGTGAGCGGCTTGCGAGCATCGTGGACGTGGTGCAGGATGTGGCCCCGGATCAGTTCGCACATCAGGGCGTTCATGGCCCCCCGGCAGGCCGCGATGGTCTGCAGCATGGTGTCGCAATCCTGCTCCGCCTCAAGGGCCTTCTCGATGGCCTCGACCTGGCCGCGGATGCGGCGGACGCGGTGCAGCAGCTTTTGCTTGTCCTGGATGGTATGGGCCAACGGACGGTCCTCCCGGGCAACCTGGCGCTTGACAATGGACTCGACACCCCTATAGTATACCCCAGTAGGGTACATGACAAGGGCTTGTTTTTGAGTTCTTGGCCGTAACGGAGACTCAGGGCACGACGTCTCGTCCGGTATGGCGAGGTCGGCGAGACGCCGATAGAATGCATTCGATGGATAGACGCACCCAGATATGCCGATCGACCGCGATGGGGGGCTTCCGCCGGATGCTTCGGTGCCGATTCCCCTGTTTGCTCTCGGCGGTGGGCCTGTTTCCCGTATTAGTCCTCGGGCCCCTCGGGCCTGGCACCATCGTCATTCACGATCACCAGGAAGAGGTTCTTCACGCCCACAGGGTTCATCCGGCATCCGGCGGAGGCGGTGCGGCCCGCGTCGGGCACGATCACCCGGGAGGAACGGTCGTTGACCTTGAAGGCACGCGGTTCGTTCTGACGCTCCCCGACCTACCGCGACTCTCCACACATGTGCAGGGGTCCGGTCTTCAGGTGAAACCCTTGCCGCCCCCGGTTGTCATCGCGAGCATCCTGCCCGAGGACATGGTTCTATCTGCCGTCGATTTCGGGGTGCGGGCTCGGCCGGTAGCGCCATTGCGCGCACACGATACGATGACCAGCCTCCTGCTGGGCGGTCACTCCCTCCTGATCTGATCTGATCTTCCTCTCGTTCGGCTTCGTCTTCGGTGTCGCCGTGCGCTGTGTTTTGCGCGGGTTGTGCCTTTCGCGTTTGTCTGGTACCCCAACTGAAGCTAGGACCTTACCATGAAATGCCTTGTCTTCATCATGATCTTCTCTGCCGCCATGGCCATTGGTGCCATGGCCGGCTGCAATCGCAAGAACCCTGCTTCCTCCGGCGATCATGGACATGCACCGGTCGCCCAGGGCGCCAACGGGGGAGCTGCCCACGCCGAGGAGAATGGACTCGACCCGATCAGCGTGACGCTGTTCACGCCCAAGGTCGAGTTGTTCATGGAGTACCCGCACCTGGTGCGCGGGCAGAAGGCGCGGTTCCTCGCCCACCTGACTGTGCTGGCCGCGGGTGAGCCGGTGCGTGCCGGGACGTTGGTCCTGGAGGCGACTGGGCCGGACGGCAAACCGCTCCAGGTGAAGCTGGATGCTCCGGCACGCGATGGGCTGTTCACTCCAGAACCGACATTCGATACGCCCGGCTCCTACAAGGCCCGGCTGGTCCTGCAAAGCTTGCAGGTGGAGGAGGCCATTGACCTGGGGGAGCTGGTTGTCCACGCCGACGCAGCCGCTGCGGCGAAGACTGCCGAAGCGGCGGCCGGTGAAGACCCGCCCGGGGCCATTCCCTTCCTGATGGAGCAGCAGTGGAAGATCGCGATGCTCATGGGCCAAGCCAGCAAGCAGACGCTCACCCGTCGTCTGACGTTGCCCGGCCAGATCGTCGCCCCGCAGGGAGCGGAAGCGGTCATCAGCCCGCCCGTGGCTGGCCGTCTGATGCCGCCCGGGGCCGGTAGAATCCCGCGCGTCGGAGATCGGGTGGAAGCCGGACAGGTGCTGGCGATGATCGAGCCGCCCCTGCCGCTCACCGAGGCCATTCAACTCTCCGCCAACCAGGCCCAAATCCGCACTTTGGAAACGGAATTGGCTCTCCGCTCGTTCGAGATGCACTCAAAGGCTCTTGAAGTTGAAAGGTCGATCGTGCAGGCCAGAACCCGGCTGGACTTCGCGCGGCGGGCGTTCGATCGAGCCGCGCGCCTGCGGGAACAGGGCGCCGGCAGCGAGGCCCAGCGGGAACAGGCCGAAGAGGAACTGCGTCTGGCCCAGGCCGAGCATGACAGTGCCTTCGCCGTCCAGAAGCTCTACCAGGAGTCGCTGGCCCAACTGCCCCGGCTTAGGCCGACCACTCGGCCGGAGGAAGCCAACGTGAGCGTCAGTCAGATGCATATGCCTCTTCGAGCAGCCATCTCCGGCACCATTATCTCAGCCGAGCACATTGAAGGCGAGCACATCGATGCCCACCAGGAGGTCTTCCGCATCGTCAATACCGACCACGTCTGGGTGCTGGCCCACATCTCGGAGTTCGACCTGGCCGAGGTGGGGCCGACACCGGACGCCACCTTGACGCTGGCGGCATACCCGGATCGCTCGTTGGACATCACCGCGTCGGGAGGCCGGCTGGTCAACATCGGCACGGTGGTCGATCTCGAGTCCCGCACCGTGCCCATCCGATACGAACTCCCCAATAAGGACGGCCTGCTTCGCGTTGGCCTGTTCGCAGACGTTCACCTGGCGACGAAGCGAGCCGCCGACGTGATCGCCATCCCGGAGGAAGCCATCGTCCTGGACGCCGGTCGGCCGACGGTCTACGTCATGCTCGAAGGCGAGACCTTCCAGAAGCGCGAACTCACGCTCGGCATCCGCGACCAGGGTTTCGTTGAAGTGACCAGCGGCATTAACGAGGGCGAGCGGGTCGCTACCCGTGGAGCCTACGAAATCAAGCTCGCTTCGTTGTCACCCGAGTCCTTCAGCCACGGCCACGCGCACTGAAAGGAGCCTGAGCCCATGATCGACTTCATCATTCGCTGGTCCCTGGCCAATCGCCTGGCGGTGGTCATCATCTCGGCTGTCCTGCTGTTCGCGGGCACCTATACGGCGACAACCATGCCGGTGGACGTGTTTCCCGACCTTACCGCACCCACGGTCAGCATCCTGGTTGAAGGCCGGGGAATGGCCCCGGAAGAGATGGAAACGCTGGTGACGTTCCCGATCGAAACAGCCGTCAACGGGGCCGCTCACGTTCGCCGCGTGCGTTCGGCGACGGCCGTGGGCATCGCGGTCGTCTGGGTGGAGTTCGACTGGGGCACGGACATCTATCGGGCCCGGCAGACGGTGACCGAGCGGATGGCCACGGTGTCGTCGAGTCTGCCGCCCCAGGTCCAGACGCCGGTGCTCGCCCCGATCTCCTCCATCATGGGTGAGATTCTCTTTGCCTCGCTGACCTCTGACCGGCACAGCCAGCTTGAACTGAACACGGTGGCCCGCACCGAGATTCGCCGCCGCCTGCTCTCGGTGGCTGGCGTCGCCCAAGTCACGCCCATCGGCGGAGACACGAAGCAGTACCAGGTCATCCTGTCGCCGGAGCGATTGAGAGCCTATCAGATCAGCATCAACGAGGTGGCGGAGGCACTTCGCAAGACCAACGAGAACGTCTCGGCCGGTTTTCTGGTGCAGGCTCAGCAGGAATACCTGATCCAGGGCGTTGGCCGCATCCAGCGGCCAGAAGACATCGGCCGAACGGTGGTCGTGTTGCGTGACGGCAAACCTATCTACGTCTCCGACCTGGGAGCGATCACGGTCGGAGCGGCCATCAAGCGTGGCACTGGCTCGGCGTCCCGGCGCGGGCCAAACTGGGAGCCGGCCATCGAGCCCGGCGTCATCATCGCCATCCAGAAGCAGCCGGGCACCAACACGCTGGCCCTCACCCGGACGCTCGACGCGGCCCTGGACGAGATACAGGCCAGCCTTCCGCAAGGCATGTTCATCAACAAGAATCTGTTCCGTCAGGCCAACTTCATCCAGGTCTCGATCCATAACACGATCGAGGCCCTTCGCGACGGCGGGATCATGGTGGTGATCGTCGTCGTGCTCTTCCTGGCCAGCCTGCGGGCGAGTGTCATCACGTTGCTGGCCATCCCCGTTTCGCTGGTGGTCGCCATTCTGACACTCAAGGTGTTCGGCTCGACGATCAACACCATGACCTTGGGCGGCATGGCCATCGCTATCGGGGCGCTGGTGGACGACGCGATCATCAACGTCGAAAACGTCGTTCGTCGGTTACGTGAGAACGCGGCGCTCCCGGAGAGTCAACGACGCTCGCCGCTGGAGGTTATTTACAGGGCCAGCGTCGAGGTTCGCGCCTCCATCGTGTTCGCCACGATCATCATCCTGATCGTATTCACGCCTATCTTCTTTTTGAGCGGAGTGGAAGGGCGGCTGCTCCAGCCGCTTGGTGTGGCCTTCACCGTTTCGTTGACCGCTTCGCTCGTGACGGCACTCACGTTGACGCCCGCCCTGTGCTCATACTTGCTGCCCAGGAGCAAAGCCGTCGCCAAGGCGAGCGAACCACTGGTGGTGCGATTGCTGAAGCGGCCGTATGGCTGGATGATCAACTTCGCGCTGAGCCATCCGTGGCTGGTGGTCCTGCCGACACTGGCCCTGTTCGCCGCCGCCCTGGTGGGCGTGAGCTACGTGGGCCGCAGCTTCCTGCCGGAGTTCAACGAGGGGGCACTGGTCGTGGGCCTTGTGACCGTGCCGGGCACGTCGATCCAACAGAGTGACGCGATGGCCCACCGGGTCGAGCAAGCTCTCATGCAGCACCCCCAGATCGCCGCCATCGGCCGACGCACGGGGCGGGCCGAGGAGGACGAGCATGTCCAGGGCGTGGAGGCCAGCGAGATTGACCTGACGCTGGACATGGACGCGCCCACTCGAATGGGCAAGCCACGCCGGACCAAGAATGAATTGCTGGAGGTGCTCCGTCGCGATCTTGCTGCCATCCCAGGAGTGCAAGCCACTTTCGGCCAGCCTATCGGGCACCGCATCGACCACATGCTCTCCGGCACGAGGGCCAACATCGCCGTCAAAATCTTCGGCGAAGACCTGCTCAAGCTGCGCGAGTTGGCCAAGCAGGTGGAATCGACCATGAGGACCATTCCCGGTGTGGTGGACCTCTCCACCGAACAGCAGGTGGACATCCCGATCATGCGGGTGGAGTTCGACCGGGCCAAGATCGCCCGTCATGGGCTGCAAGTCTCCAGCGTGGCCGATACGCTCCAACGGGCATTCAGCGGCGACGTGTTGACCCAGGTGCTTGAAGGTCGCAACGCCTTCGATCTGGTGCTTCGGGTCGGAAAACCGGGGACGGCCTCAATCAGCGGCGGAACTTCGATGGACCGAATCGGCGAGGCACTGGTGGATACACCCGGTGGGGCCAAGATTCCGCTCAAGGCACTGGCCCGCATCAGCGAGGAGCGTGGGCCGAATCTCATCAGCCGCGAGAACGTGCAGCGCAAGATCGTGGTCATGTGCAACGTCGCCGGCCGGGACGTGGGCGGCGTAGTAGATGACATCCGCCGGACCATCGCCGAGCGCGTGCCGTTACCGCGCGGGTACTACGTCCAGTTCGGCGGGCAGTTCGAGAGCGCCGAACAAACCCGGAAGCTCCTGAGCGTCCTGGGCATCATCATCGTGGTGGCCATTGGCTTTCTGCTGCACATCGTGTTCCGCTCCGGCCGGGACGCCGTGCTCATCATGGTCAATCTGCCGCTGGCCCTGATCGGCGGCGTGGGCGGCGTGTTCCTTTCGGGCGGATCGCTTTCGGTGGCGTCCACCATCGGTTTCATCACCGTTTTCGGCATCGCCGCCCGCAACGGCATCATGATGGTGTCGCACATGCGCCACCTGCAAGTCGCGGAGGGTGTCCACGACTTCCGTGAGGCCGTCCATCGAGGTGCCACGGAGCGTCTGGCTCCCATTCTCATGACCGCCCTGGCGGCCGGTCTGGCATTGATTCCTCTGGCCTTCTCCGGCGACAAGCCGGGCAACGAGATACTGACCCCGATGGCCATCGTGATCCTTACCGGCCTGCTGTCGTCCACGTTCTTGAACATGCTGGTGGTGCCGGCCTTGTACCTGCGGTTCGGGCGAGCCGTTGACCGGCAGTCGAAAGCTGAATCCGAGGTCATACGTCTGCTCGGCACGGCTGAATCACCGGCTGTCCCCGTGTAAGCGAATAGATGCGGAATGAGGTGAGCACAGATGAGTTGCACTGCGAGTGTATCCTGGAGTGTGTGGATCAGGCCGGTGGGTGCCGTCCTTCCCGTTCTGGTGCTCGTGGCCTGTGTGAAGGTCGATCCGTCGGCAGACTTCCGTCTTGCCCGCGAGGCGATCCGGGAATCCACGGGCGTTCGAGATGTGTATGCACCGGAATCCGACCCAATCTCCGAGGCCGAAATCAACGTCACCGTCCAGGATGGCCTGGCGCTGGATGAGGCTCTGCGCCTGGCCCTGGTAAACAATCGCGGTCTGCAAAGCGATTTTCTGGAGATCGGCATCGCCCGAAGCGACCTGGTGCAGTCCGGACTGTTCTCGAACCCTTCTCTGGCGTTGTCGGTGCAGTTCCCGGAGGGTGGCGGACGGAGCAATCTCCAGACCTCCCTGGCCCAAAACATCGTGGACCTATGGCAGATTCCAGCACGCAAGCGTGTGGCGCAAAGCGATCTCGACCAGGCGGTCCTGCGGCTTGCCCGTCTGGCCAATGTGCTGGCCATCGACGCGCGCCGCAGCTACTTCGCGGCCGTGGCCGCACAGGACATGCTCCAGGTCGCGCAGGAGAACCTCCAACTCGTTGAGAAGTCGGTCCGGACCATAAGAGCGCAGCGGGAGGCGGGAGCAGCCAGCCAACTCGATGAGAACCTGGCGCGTGGACAGGTCCTCAACGCGCAACTTGCCCAGATAGCGGCCCGCTTGGAAGCGGTGAATTCAAAGCGCCGCCTGGCACGGTTGCTGTCCATTGAGGCGGACATGGCCCAAGTTATGCTGACCGATCCGTTGCCCGGCCCACTTGCCGAGGGGCTGACCGCCGAGGCGCTCGTCCCGGCAGCCCGCGAGCATCGACTCGACCTGCGGGCGCTGGATGCCGGCGTCAGGTCCGCCGAGTCCAAGGTGCGCCTCGAATACCTCGATATCTTCCCGGAAGTGTCCGTCGGTCCGTTCCTGGAGAGAGGCGAACGGCGAGCCTCGCCCGGACGCGATGTGCTGGCCGATACCGCCCGCGCTTCTATCGCCAGCGGTGCCTTGACCGCCCCGGATATTCAGAGCCGGGGCCAGCGCCGCAAGGAACGGCGGCAGGAGATCGACGCGATCCTGGGACCGGCCATGACCATGACGCTGCCCATCTTCGATCAGAATCAGGCTCAGATCGCCAAGGCGAAGTACCAGTACGAGCAGGCCGTCAAGTCGTTCGAGGCGAGTTACCTCGCCATTGCCCAGGACATCCGCATGGGCGTCGAGCGGGCCAACACCGCATCCCGCAACGTCGCCTTCTACCGCGACGAACTCCTGCCCCAGGCCCAGCGAAACCTGGACATCGCCACGTCGGCCTTCAATGCAGGCGGTACGAGCATCCTGGCTGTTCTTGAGGCCCAGCGATCCTTCCTGGAGGCACGACGGGGACTGCTCACCGCGCGTGCCGAGGCGGCCAGCGCCTGGGCCGACCTCGAACTGGCAGTGGGCGTCCCACTGGTCGAGATGCGAAGGACACCGGCCCCGGCATCGCAGCCTCTCATGTCCGAAATAATAGGTCACTCCGGCCAGTAAGCGCGGCGCGGCGGCAACGGATCGCTTCGGCACAGGCGGGCCTTCGCCACGCCGGAGCGGCTACGGCGGCGCAGCCGGGCCTGAGCCGTCGGCGGCAATCCGTTCGCTTGCCTTCGGCGAACTCCCCCGAGCCGCGTTCAGGGCGATGAAGGCCTCGTTCCCGGGTGTTACATTCCGCTCGTCGGTGCGGGGCGGCGTGCTTGTGTCCGGCCGCGGGTTGGTCTAAGGTACCGTTTTTGCTGTTGGCTTTGACGATACTGAGCGATGTCGGGCGAACAGACCCAGGTGACACACCCGCCGACTGATTCGGTTCCCGCGGCGGCGCGGCGTGCGACGCCGGCCGCTGTGGCCCACGGCCATGCCCCGCGGGCCTCGCTGGCGGCGCTTTCGCTGGGCGCGCTGGGCGTGGTCTACGGGGACATCGGCACCTCGCCCCTGTACGCGCTAAAGGAGTGTTTCAACCCCCGCGAGGGCGTGCCCCCTCTGCCGCACAACGTGCTGGGCCTCCTGTCGCTGTTCTTCTGGTCGCTGACGCTGGTGGTGGCCGTCAAGTACATCAACTTCGTCCTGCGGGCGGACAACCGGGGCGAGGGCGGCATCCTCTCCCTGATGGCCCTGGCGGTTCCGCAGGATGCGAGTCCGGCGAGCCTGTGGTCGCGGCGGGGCGTCGCGATCGCCCTGGGTCTGTTCGGGGCGTCGCTGCTGTTCGCCGACGGCATGATTACGCCGGCCATCTCCGTGCTGAGTGCCATTGAGGGGCTCGAGGTCGAGGCCCCCATGTTCGGGCCCTACGTGATCCCGATCACGCTGGCGATTCTGGTCGGCTTGTTCCTGGTGCAGAAGCACGGTACGGGCTTCATCGGGGGGATGTTCGGCCCGGCGATGCTGGTGTGGTTCACGACGCTCGCCGTGCTCGGCCTGATCTGGATCGTTCGTGAGCCGAGTGTGCTCTGGGCGCTCAGCCCGCTTCACGCCGTGCGGTTTTTCCTGGAACACGGCGGGCACGGTTTCCTGGTGCTGGGGGCCGTAGTCTTGTGCATCACGGGCACCGAAGCGCTCTACGCCGATCTGGGTCACTTCGGTCGCAACCCCATCCGGCTGGCATGGTACGTCGTGGTCTTCCCGGGCCTGCTCATCAACTACTTCGGGCAGGGGGCGATCGTCATCCGCATGGGCGAACAGGCGGCCCGGAACCCGTTCTACATGCTGGGCAGCGGCTGGGTTCACTACCCGCTGGTGGTGATCGCCACGCTGGCGACAGTGATCGCGTCGCAAGCCCTGATCTCGGGGGCGTTCTCGCTGGCCCAGCAGGCGGCCCAACTCGGATACTCGCCGCGGTTGACCGTCGTCCACACCTCGCGCAAGGCGATCGGGCAAATCTACGTGCCCGAGATCAATGCCTGGCTGATGGTGGCCTGCTGCGGCCTGGTGGTGGCGTTTCGGCGGTCGACCAACCTGGCCGCGGCCTACGGGATCGCGGTGATGTCGACCATGACGATGACGTCGCTGCTGTTCTTCGTGGTGGCCCGTCGACGGTGGGGGTGGAGTCTGCTGAGGGCCGGCTCGCTCACGGCGGCGTTCCTGTTCGTCGACCTGGTCTTCCTGTTCTCCAACGTCACCAAGATCGTCCACGGCGGGTGGTTCCCGCTGGTGGTGGCCCTGGTGTTCTTCGCCGTCATGTCGACCTGGAAGCGGGGACGCTCGCTGCTGTGGGCCCGCCTCGCGAAGGTGAGCCTGCCCCTGAACACGTTCCTGGACAGCCTGGCTCACGGCACCAAGCCGATCCGCGTGCCGGGCACGGCGGTGTTCATGACCTCGAACGCCCAGGGGACCCCGGTCGTGCTCATGCACCACTACAAGCACAACAAGGTGCTCCACGAGCGGATCATCCTGCTGTCGGTCACGACTCTGGAGGTGCCCTCCGTGCCGGCCCGAGAGCGGGTGAAGGTCCGCGATCTGGGTCAGGGGTTCTTCCAGGTGCTGGCGTTCTACGGTTTCATGCAGGCGCCGAGCGTCAAGGACATCTTCCGGTGCTGCGAGCAGGAAGACCTGAAGGTCGATCCGACGCTGAGCAGCTTCTACCTCGGCCGCGAGACGCTCATCACCACCAAACGGCCGGGCATGTCCCGCTGGCGCAAGACCCTGTTCTCGGTCCTGTCCCGCAACGCCGTCTCCGCCGTCGCGTACTTCGACATCCCCGCCAACCGCGTCGTGGAACTGGGCACGCAGATTGAGTTGTAGGGAGGCTCCCGCTCACTCGTGTGGCAGCAGGTCGGCTTCGGAGACGCGCTGGGCGAGCCGGCGGTAGGCATGCACGAAGTCCTGACAGATCAGGTCGATCCGCTGCCGCAGGTCGCGGCGCTCGCGGATGATCTTCGAGGTTAAACGGCGGAGGCGCCGCCGGCGTGTTCGGGCTCGCTGACGGGCCAGGGCCCGCTCGCTTGTCCGCTGGACCAGGACGCACATCTGGGCCGTGTCGAACGGCTTGAGGAGGATCTCCATCGCCCCCATCCGCATCGCCTGCAGGAGGTCGTCGACGGACGGGTCCGTGGCAAGCAGGATCAGCGGCGCGCGGTTGGTCAGCCGGAGTTCGCGGACGAGGTCCGGCCAGGCGGCATCGGGCAGGTCCATCGAGATCATCAAAACATCGTGGCGGGCGGTCAGTTCTTCACGCAAGACGGCGGCGGCATCGGCCGCGGACGTCACCGTGCAGGCCATCGCCTCGCGCAGGCAGCGCCGCATCAGAGTCGCCAGTTCGATGTCCGGCTCGGCGAGCAGAATGTCGGGAGGTCGGTCCTGCATGGTCCGTCCAACTGTCGGGTCACACGCATGGGGCTCGCGCACAGTCGGTCGACCGGGTCCGCGCCGCCCGGTAGAGTTAAAAAGAGGCCGGCGGCAGTTTCGGCCGCGAGAGCGAGGAGGAGGTGGAGGAGGAGAAAGGCCTACGCTGCCCGCCCGGCCCGGATTTCGTTGTTGCCAACCGACGATGCGGCTGGTTTCGTGAACCCCATGCCGTCTGACCGGCCGGCGCCCCCCGTGGGTGTGTGCTTTCAGCTTGCAGCGGCAGCCGGCAATTCCACGATTACCGCCGTGCCCTCCTTGACCCGACTCGACAGCCTGATCGTCCCACCGTTGATCTGGGCATATCGAGCCGCCCGGGACAAGCCCAGGCCCCGGCCCCGTCCCGCGGGCCGGTACGAGAAGAACGGGTCCGTGGCCCGTTCGGCCACGTCGGGCGTCATCCCGCCCCCGTTGTCCTCGATGCTGATGACGAGCCTGTCATCGGCTACATCCCCACGGCAGTTGACGACCAATCGGCGGGGAGAAGTGTCGCCCATGGCCTCGACGGCATTGCGGATGAGTTCGTCAAATAATAAGCGAATCTGGGCGGCATCGGCGTGCACTTGGGGCAACTCGTCCGATAGCTCGATCGTGAATTCCTCGGCGGTGAGGGCGTCTTTTCCCAACCAGGCCTGCCGGATTTCCTGGAGGAACGGCCCGAGCGGCCAGGCGGTGGGCCGGGGTGGCGTGGGCTTGGCGAATTCCATCAATTCGCTCACGATGGCGCTGGCCCGGTGAGCGTGGTCGGCTATCGTCTGGGCGGCCTTGCGGGTTTCCTCGTCGGCGTTGTCGCGGGCCAATAACTGGGCACGACCGGAGATGACGGCCAGAGGGTTGTTGAGTTCGTGGGCGGCGCCGGCGGCCATTTCGCCGACCATGGTCAACGACCTCATGCGGGCGACCTCGGCCTGGGAGCTGACGAAGCGGCGGTTGATCTCGGCGAGTTCCTCCGTGAGCTGCCGGGCGACGAAGGCGGACTCGGCGTTGTTCAGCCAGGAGGCGGCCCAGGCACCGATGGTCCGCAAGGCGGGTTCGAGGTCGTCCGCGATCGGGCCGCCGGTGACGATGCCGGCGCTCAGACGGCCCTGACAGGACAGCGGCCAGCACCGCAGCGGCGAGCGCTGGCCGAAAACGCTGGTGAATCGGTCCAGCAGGGGCGGACTGAGCAGGGCCTCCGCCGGCGCCGGGCCGCTGCCCAATGCTCCCACGACGCCCGCGGCACCGGCGGCCAGCACCTCGACCCGAGGATGAGCTTGACCGATCGCGTCCAGCCCGACCAGTGTCAGTTGACGGGTCGGCGATGAAACGAACGCTCCCACGCCGGCGTCCGGAGCGAGTATCCTCACGGCTTGCACCAGGGCCTGGACGACCGTTTCGTGGCGACAGTCGCCGTCGAGCCGGCGATGGGCGGCGCACAACGCGTCGAGGGTCCGCCCGCGCCGCTCCAGGTCGCGGTTGGCCAGCGTCAGGGCGGCGTTGAGGCGAGCCAACTCGGCGTTGGTGCGAACCAGGGTCTCATGGATGACTTCCCGCGACGTGATCTCGCGAAGGCCGAGCGCCTCCGCCCGCAGTTCGATGGCCTCGGGCAGCTCGACCATGACTTTGCTGGCCGTCTCCTCGTCGAGATCATCCGGGCCGGGATCGAGCGAGTGCGTTCCGGAGTATCCGATGCGCATCTGCCGGACGAGCCGGTCCGCGGCCTGCACCAGCCGCACGTGGTCGGGGAACGCGATGCGGGTCGGCGTCGAGGCGGGCGTGTGATGGTGCAGCCAGATGCACTCGGCGATCACCGTCGGCAACTTCCAGTGCAGGGCCAGCCGATGGCCCGCCACGGCATGGTCGACGCCGAAGACGCCGCGCTCGACGTCGGCAATGTCGGCGTGGCGGGCCTCGACGCGCTCGACGACGCGGTCGTAGCTCTTCGGAAAACACGCGTCGAACACCACCTTGCCCAGGTCGTGCAGCAGGCCGCAGACGAACGCCTCCTCGGGTCGGGCCAGCGGCCAGCCCATGCGGGCGGCGGGGGCCCGGGCGAGGTTGGCGATGCGCTGCTCCGCGATCAGGCGGGCGGCGCAGCCGACGGCCAGGCTGTGCCGCCAGAATCCCACCCGGTCGAACCGGCTGTCGGCCTGCTCGGCACGGTGGCTGAACAGCTCGAAGATCTGCACGCCCAGCACCAGGCTGCGGACGGCGTCGGCCCCGAGCAGCACCACCGCCCGGCCCACCGTTTGAGCATCCGAGCCGATGTGCGATCGGCGGACCAGCGACAGAATCCGGGCGGACAGGCTGGGGTCGGATTCGACGAGGGCGGCGATCTCCCCGGTGCCGCTGCGGTCGTCCAGGGTCATCTCGAGCAGCCGGGCGGCGACCGCCGGCAGCGTGGGCAGCGACTCGATCTGCGACAGGATCAGCTCGACCTGGGCGGGAGTCACGCCGGGGCTGTCGGCGGGGTCAAGGACGTGCGTCGCGGCCATGTCTTGAGTTCCTTGAACGGCGGCGCGGGGTCGGCCCGCGACCGGTCGTCACGCCTGGACAAGGTCCAGGATACGGGCGATCAGTTCGTCGATCTGGAACGGCTTGCGGAGGAAGTCATCCGCGCCGGCCGCCCGCAGTTCGACGATTTCGTCGGGGTCGGCCACGCCGCTGATCATGATGATCTTGACGTGGCTGAACCGCTGGTTGGCCCGCAGCGTCTGACAGACCCGGTTGCCGTTAATGTCCGGCAGCTTGTAGTCCAGCACGATCACGTCGGGCTCGAACTCCTGCGTAAACATGCCGGCCTCGTAGCCGGTGCGGGCCACCCGGACCTCGAACCGCCCATCGCGGTCCAGCAGCTCGACGAGCATTTCCAGGATCGCCTCGTCGTCGTCGACGATCAACACCTTGCGCTTGCCGGAGTCCAGGTCGGTGATCGGGATGTTGTTCGCCCGCATGAACTGCAAGAGGCTTTCCCGCGGGATCCGGCGGAACCTCGAGCCCGGCACGCGGAAACCTTTCAGCTTGCCGCTGTCGAAACAGCGGATGACGGTCTGCTGGCTGACCTTGCAGATCTCGGCGACCTCGCCTGTCGTGAAAACGCTTTTCATGGCGGTCGTACCCCCACGGCTGCCGGCGTCCGCGTCCCTCCGTCCGATATCTCGGACTCGTCCACTCGCACAACCGGGACAGTTTGCCCAGCTTAGCCATCTTCCCCAGTATCAATCTAACAATGCCGAGGGAAGGGTGTCAACAGGAATCACTGGGGATTTCCGGAATGAGGGAAACGCTGACCGATGGTCTCGGCCGGAACCCCGGTCCGAGGGCGGCTTATCGGAGCAGGTAGAGGGACAGCGTGGCGATGTCGGCCGGGCTGATGCCGCTGATGCGGGCGGCCTGGCCCAGGGAGCGTGGACGAAACCGCGTGAACCGCTCGCGGGCCTCGAACCTCAGGCCGGAGAGGGTCTGGAAGTCGAAGTCGTCCGGGATACGTCTGGATTCGAGCTGTCGATGGCGCTGGATCAGCCGCTGCTCGCGCTCGAGGTAGCCGGAGTATTTGACGTCGATCTCGACCGCCTCGACCACCTGGGCCGCCACGTCCGCAAGGTCGAGTTGCGAGACCTGCGTCGCCAGTTCGGCCAGGCGAATCTCAGGCCGCCGGAGCCATTCGATCAGCGTGCGGTTGTCCAGCCGCAGTTCGGCGAGCGTGCGCCGCAGTCGTTCGATGCCGGTCCGCTTGTCCCCGAAGGCCGACCACCGCCGATCATCGACCAGGTCGACCCGCCGGCCGATGGGCGTCAGCCGCACGTCGGCGTTGTCGCTGCGGAGGTGCAGCCGGTACTCGGCCCGGGACGTGAACATGCGGTAGGGCTCATCGGGCGGGCGGGTGACCAGGTCGTCGATCATCACGCCGATGTAGGCTTCGTCGCGGCCCAGGACGAGCGGTTCGAGGCCGCGGACCCTGGCGGCGGCGTTGATCCCCGCGACGATGCCCTGCCCGGCCGCCTCCTCGTAGCCGCTGGTGCCGTTGGTCTGGCCGGCGAGAAACAAGCCCCCGACGCGCTTGGTTTCCAGCGTGGTCCGAATCTGGTCCGTCGGCACCCAGTCGTACTCGACGGCGTAGCCCCACTGCACGATGCGGGCGTTCTCGAGGCCGGCGATCGAGTGCACGAGGGTTTGCTGCACGTCCCGCGGCAGCGACGTCGAGATCCCGTTGCAGTAGATCCAGTCGCTGTCGTAGCCCTCCGGCTCGAGGAACACTTGGTGCGACGTCTTGTCGGCGAACCGCATGATCTTGTCCTCGATGCTCGGGCAGTAGCGGGGACCGCGGGACTTGATCTGGCCGGAGTACATCGGAGCGCGGTGGATGTTGTCGCGGATGAGCTGGTGCGTCCGCTCGTTGGTGTGCGTGATCCAGCAGGCGACCTGCGGCCGGCGGATGGCGTCGGTCAGGAACGAGAAGGGCAGCGGCGGCTCGTCGCCGGGTTGAGGCAAACACTGGCTGAAGTCGACGGAATCGCGATGGACGCGGGGCGGCGTGCCGGTCTTGAGGCGTCCCAGCTCGAAACCCAGCCGGCGAAGTTCGTCGCTCATGGTGACGGCGGCGGGCTCGCCGACGCGGCCGCCCTCGGTCTGCTCGGCCCCGCAGTGCAGCAGACCGCGGAGGAACGTCCCGGTGGTCAACACAACCGCGCGGCAGCTCAATTCGCGCCCATCTGCCAGCCGCACACCCACAAGCTTGGCGTCTTCGAGAATGAACCGCTCGACCAACCCCTCGATCAGGTCGAGTCCGGGCGTGGTGCGGAGCAGCTCCTGCACCGTGGCCGCGTACAGCGCGCGGTCGGCCTGGGCCCGCGGTGCCCAGACCGCCGGACCCTTGCTGCGGTTGAGCATGCGGAACTGGATGCCGGCCCGATCGGTGGCGATGCCCATCAGGCCGCCGAGGGCGTCGACCTCGCGGACCATGTGTCCCTTGCCCAGGCCCCCGATGGCCGGGTTGCAGGACATGCGGCCGATGGCCTCGACCTGCATCGTTACCAGCGCGGTCGCGCAGCCCATGCGAGCGGTCGCCCACGCCGCCTCGGCCCCGGCGTGTCCGCCGCCGATCACGATGACCTCATAGCTCCGCGCACTCATGCTGATTCCCGTGTGCTTGCGTTCGTGCCTATTCTAGCAAGGCTGAGCTGGATCGTTCATCGAGACGCTGGACATGGCTGGCCTGGGTTCGTTTTTGACCGGCGGCGGGACCCGGTCGCAAGAGGGGCCGACGTAACTGACGCGGTTACAGGAGGATCAGAGGTGGGAAGGCGTTCGTAGCCGGGGGTGCGCTCACGTTGGTTCGCTAAGTCCGGCGTTGACAAGTGGTTGGCGGGCGTCATACGCTAGCCGACCGGGGAGATGTCGGGGTCCTGCGGATCCGTCGGCGAGGGTGGATCATGTCAGACTTGGTGCGGCTGAGCCTGTCGATCGAGCAACCGCTGTTCGATCAACTCGAAAAACTCGTCAGGAAGAGCGGCTACGTCAACCGCTCGGAGTTCGTGCGCGACCTGATCCGCGACCGCCTGGTCCGCACCGAGTGGGACAAAGACGAGGAGGTTCTGGGCACCATCACGCTCGTGTATGACCACCACCGGCGCCAACTGGCGGAGAAACTGATCGACCTGCAGCACCACCACCACACCGCGGTGCTGGTGACCACGCACGTTCACCTGACCCAGCACTTGTGTGCGGAGGTCATTCTGGTCCGCGGCCGGGCCCACCTCATCCAGAAGCTGGCCGACCTGATCCACCAGCAGAAGGGCGTGCTGCATTCCGAACTGTCCATGACCAGCACGGGGGCGGAACTGCACTGATCTGGCCGCAGTTTTTTCACCCTGGGGGTTGACACGGCGGCCCGGATGTATTACCTTTATTACTTTAGTAATATCAATGGTGATGTCGCAGCGCCGAAAGGGGACTGGCATGAGAAGCATCGGATGGGCCTTGATCGTCGCCTTGGCAGCGGCGGCGGCCTGGGCAGAGGATCCCGATTGGTCGTCCATGTCGTACACGTTGCACAAGGACTACCAGGCAGTGGATGCGGCCGGCAACGGGACGTTTCCGACCCACCATGCCCTCGTCATGCGGGGTGTACTGATCAACTGGCCCGCCACGATGCTTCCGACGGCGGCGGGGTTCGAGCCATTCCTCGGCGGTCAGTGGCAGGAATGCGTGCAGGCGGTGGAGGAGGACGATTTCGGCGGCACGGCCCTGTGGATGGGCCAGTATTACGGGCATCTGCCGTTCATCGGCGATCCCCTGAACGTCTACAGTGACGAGGAGTGGCGGGCCGAGCTGCACCGGCTGAACCACGACCCGGCCACAGGACGGCTGTTCCGGCCGGGCGATCTGGTGGAAATCCGCGCTCGCGCCCCCGGTCTGTTCCACAACGGGAAAACCAACATCAACGAACAGCACACCGTCGATCTGGAGGCGAACTTCGACGTGGTACTGTTGCAGGCCAACCACAGCTCCCCCGCGCCGCTGACGATCACGCTGGCGGACGTGAAGGACGACAGCGACGAGTTCATTTTCGATGCGACTGGAATAACCGGCGCCGAGCATTACCAGGCGGCGCTGGTCAGAATCGAGAATGTCCAGTTCATGGACGGCACCTGGGGGCCGAACCGGCAGATGACGATCGGCGACGGGTCCGGGCGCACGTTGCCCTTGCTCTTGGGGCTCGGCAGCGGGTTTACGCTCTACGGCCCGCCGACAGGGGCATTCGACGTCGTGGGCGTGTTCGATCAGGAGGACGCAATCGAGGCCGACGGGTTCAAGACGGGCTATCGGCTGTGGGCGATGGACTACGACGGCAGCCGGTTTGTCCTGCTGCGGCACGTCAAACCGGATTTCGACCACGACGGCGACGTGGACAACGACGACGTGGCTCATTTCGAGCAGTGTGCCCTGGGGCCGGCGATCCCGCAGACCGATCCCGGCTGTCTGGACGCGGATTTCAATTATGATGGGAGCGTGGACTCAATTGACTTCGCAACGTTCCAACGATGTCGCTCGGGAGCGGAGGAGCTGGCCGACCTGTTCTGCGACCAGTGAACCCGCGGCGGGTGGCGCCGCCGGCTTCACATTGATCGAGGTGCTCGTCGTGGTCGCCGTCGTGGCCCTGCTGGTGGCGATGCTGCTGCCCTCGCTGGCCAGCGCCAGGATCAAGTCGCGGATCGTCGCAGCCCACGCCGACCTGCGGCAGATCACCCTGGCCTTGGACGCCTACGCGATGGAGCACAAGGACCATTACCCGCCGACGCGGCAGTCCTGTGGAACGCCCATTCTATACCAATTGCCGCTGGAGCTGGCGGTCAAGAAGTATTTCCCGAGGAGCCCGGACAACCTGAAGCGGGCGTTTCTCGAGGATATCTTCTATCCGGGGCAGACCTATCGGTATCGGGCACCGGGGGCGGTCTGGCAGAACGGCACGCTCATGGATTTCCCGGAGAGCACTTGGCGGCCGCGGGCTCAGGTCTGGGTGCCCGATGACGTTCCGCGGTGCGCCAGCGAGTCTGGCCGGTATTACGCGGCCCGCAAGGGCGAGCCGAGGAGCCCGGTGACCTATGCCGTGTGGAGCGTCGGGCCAAAACTCGATTCGCCCAAGCTCCCGCGGTCGAGCGATGGAAGCCTCGACGAATCGAAGTTTCCGCTGCCCAGTAAGTTCTGGCTGACTCTGGATGGTCGGCCGTCGGGCCTGATCACACACTTCAGGACCGCCGACGGTCCGACGTACGCGAGTCCGTGAGGTCCGGGTTTCGGATCGTGAGTGGGGTCAGGACAATCGGGAAGTGAGGACCCTGATGGTCAATATTGCCTGGGCGGCGCGTTTGATGGTTATGATGGGTGGGTTAGCCGCGGCGGGCGGCTGCGTTCAAGACGGAGTTGGCGGGGGCCACCAGATGGGCGGGCAGACAGGTTCACCGGCGGGCGGGCATTCTCACCTGCGGCACTATCAGGCAGCGGACACGGACGCGCCGTGGCTGGCCAAGGCGGGCGACTTGCATGGGCACCTGGGCCCCTGGGTGGTCGTGGGGGCGATGATCGGCCGCGATGCCATCGAGCGTTTGAATACGGACGGGCAGTGGGAGATCGAGGTGATCTGCTGGATGCCGCAGGCCAAGCAGCGGCCGCCGTTCACCTGCATTCTCGATGGCCTCCAGGCGTCGTCGGGGGCGACCATGGGCAAGCGGAACATCCGGATGGACGACGGCCCGGCCATCACCGAAACCGGCGAGCCGGTCGTCCACGTCGTGCACAAGCGCGCCGATGGTACGGTCGACGCCGGTGTCGTGTACGAGATGGCCCCCGTGCTGGCGGACATCCTGGCCCGTTCGTCGCCGGACCGTATCGAGGCCATCGCCCGCGAGATCGCGGGCCATCCGCCGGACGAGTTGTTCGTCATCCGGTCGATGACGGCCGAGGAGTTGACGCGGACCCGGCTGGATCCCACCGGTTCGACCGGCAGGGCTCGAACGCACTCTCGCAGCTTATGGTCCGTTTTCGGGCCGGGCTTCAGCGTCGAGAGGTTCGGGCGTCACCTTCCTTTTTCGTGAGCTTGATGGTCATCATCTTGAATTCCTTGCCGCTCTTGTGATCGGTGGCGAACATCTCGAGCGTCTTGGTGTCGGGGCCGGTGATGGTCTCGATCTCCCGAAGCACGGTGGGCTTTTGGGTGATCGGACAGTTGACGGTGAACTCCCAGGTGATCGTCTTGCCGTCCTCCGACATCGCTCCCACGCCGTTCATGATGCCGGTGCTATGGTTGTCGATCCAGACCGAGACGAACTTCTGCGAGACGTTGTCGAAGCCGTAGATACCCAAGCCCTCGTATGGCCCCATGTCGCATCCCTGGCCGGACATCTTGATCTTCGTGTAGCGGCCGTCCAGGATCGACTTGACGGTCGAAGTGCACTCGCCCTTGGTAGGTTCGGCGTCGGGCACCATCCACATGGTGGTCTGACCGCGCCACTCGCCGACGCTCTTGGCGAGATGCTCGTGCATCTTGCCGGGCGTGCCGGCCCGCACGCACGCCTGCATGTCGGCCTCGGTCCAGCCGGGCGGCAGTTTCATCTCCGGTTGGGTGGTGGGTTTGGACTCCCGGGACGGGTCGGCGATCGCGATCGACCCAACAACGATGGCCAGGCCGGCGGCAACGATCAACGCCGGGGCAACCAGTTTCTTGCGGTCCATGATAACCTCCAAAGATCAGCCGTTCCGCCGCCCCACGCGGGCGGATCGGATCGGCTGGTAGTAGTGAGCAATCGGTACACGGTTCACGGCCTCATCGTTGGCTCACGGCACGTGCTCGACCCAAGGATTCGTCGGACGCGTCCCGCCGCCAGGTAGACCAGCGACCCCACGCAGAGGATTGTCAGGACGACTCGCATGTAGGTCGCCGAGGAGACGGAAATCCCCACGCCGGTCGCGAGTGCGACGTACGCGGCGAGGCAGGCGGGGCCGAACATGAAATGTTTGACGATCAACTGGCTGCGTCCGTCGAAGAGGTCGGCGAGGGTCTTCGTGCCATCCAGCGTGTCGAAGACGTATTCCTTCTCGACCTTGACCCAGGGCAGGTCACGCCGCTCGGCGCTCAATCGGTCACGCTGCCGGGTCAGCTCCTTTTCTTTGGCCAGGTGGGCTTGGCGGGCCGCCAGCCATTGGTCTCGGGATACGATCCGGTGGGGTGAAATCGGTGTCTGGATTGCGTTCATCGCTTGGACTCCTTTTAGTGGGCGCGGGTCCTCGCCGGCTGGCTTGTCGGCAGGCTCGGCAGCTCCATGACCGGCCGAATTTACTCTCCATCACTCAGTCGAACGGGGGGTACCAAAATCGACAGCCGCGCGAAAAAGACTGAACGCTCGAATGCCTGCGGCCGACCCTGCTCACGGCTCTGCAGCGCGGGTCCTGGCGGCGATCAATTCATTGATCTCCTCGGCGGCCGGCCGAATCTCAAAGGGGCCTCCGAGGCGCACTCCCGGGTGCTTCGACATCAA
>JACQVT010000938.1 GCA_016209665.1 Planctomycetota bacterium
GCTGGAGGCTGCCACCATTGAGTTGAGTTTCGAGCGGGAGGATGCGAATTACCGCCGGGTGATCGGGGAATTCAGCCTGCAGTCGCTGGATGGCCTGGCGTGCCTCACCGGGTTGGCCGGCCCGAGCGCAGGCGCTGGCTTTCCTGAATAGCGCGTCGGCCCGCGCGTTCTGGATGCCGTAGACCGTCTTGACGTTCTCGCCATCCTCCTCCCAACCCCTTGCGTCGGACAGGGTTACGATCGCGTCGTAGTACCAAACCGCCTCGGCATCCTTCCCGGCCCGTTCGAGGCATTGAGCGGCGCGCTGGGCCGCCTCCATGGTATCGCCGAGGCGGGCGTAGCTGTTGTTCGCCAGCGGGCGTTTGCGGTTCAAGATCTCCTTCACCAGGCCGCCGTAAAGTACCGCTGCCTCCTCGTGCCTGCCCGCCTGGTCGAGTATGCTTGCCTTATTGCAGACGGCACTGCGGCGCAAGTCGTTGGCAGTCCCTCGCTCGTCGTTGGACCCCCAGGCAGTGGCGGTCGCCATCGCGATAACGGTGTCATAGGACTCCACCGCTTTGTCCGTGAGGTTCGCAACCCGGTAGGAGTGGCCGGCACGCAACGCGGCGTTCAGCAGCTTTGTCGACGCCGGGCCGCCCTGGGCGATGGCCATGTAGAGATCTGCCCCCTCCTCCAGTTGCCCGTCTTTCACCAAGTCCTGGGCTTCGTTCCACATTTGGTCGATCTGGACGGGCGACAGCGGCAGCGGCTGGTCCTGCACTTGGCTGATCGCGTTTGAGCAGACCAGCACCACCAGCCCACATGTCGTCTTCAGCAGGAGCGTACCCGTTTCCATGGGATTCCTCCGATGCGATGACTGGGGCGCACACAATCCGCAGCCAGGATTAACGGGGTACGAATCTCGGGGGGGGGAGCGGGATACGCCACTCCCATTACGCGATAAGTCTACCACAGCTTTCAGAAAAAGCAAGTCCATTTTTAGGCGATTCTTTTCCATGGTGGCCCTTGGCTAGCATGGTATGGCTCGCCTGAAATCCAGGACGAGGATTCGGCAGTGGGAACGAGCGTGCCGTCATCAGCGGCACGTCAGCGCCACAGGGCCATATTGGTCGACAGCCCCATCGACTCGTCATTCCGCGGTCCACTTGACCTCGTGGAAATCCGATAGCCCGGCGATCTCGCGGCCGGCTCGCCATACGCGGCGGACGCGGAGCGTTGCGGGGTCCCACGCGATCAGATCGGCTCGGCAGCCGGGGGCGAGGACGCCAATGCGATGATCGAGGCCCAGGCAGGCGGCCGGGTTGAGCGTAACGGTGCGGACGGCCTGAGCGGGCGGCAGGCCGGTGATGCTCACGAACGTGCGAAACTGGTCGGGCAGCAGCAGGGCGCTGCCGGCGAGCCAGCCGGTGTCGGTGCGGCCCACACCGTGCTGCTTGGTGAACGTGCGGCCGTCGTCGCTCGCGTACGGGCCGTCGGGGCAGCCGGCGCGGATGACGGCGTCGGTCACCAGGCACAGCGGCTCGACGCCGCGGCAGCGCAGCGTCAGCCGCACGATGACCGGATGCACGTGCGTGCCGTCGCAGATCAGGTGGATGAACCGCACCCGTTCGTCGGTCAGGGCGACGTGTTCGAGCGTCGGCTGCTGCACGCCGGAATCGCCGATGCGGCCGGGGTTGTTGTCCCAGGCGTGGCCGAGAACGGTCGCGCCGGCCTCGACGCAGGCGAGCACCGCCTCGGCCGGGGCATCGGAGTGGGCCATCGCCACGATCTTGCCCGCGGCGCGAATCTGCCGCACGGCCTCGAGCGCGCCGGGCAGGCCGGGGGCGACATTGATCATCGTTACGGCCGGGCCGAACTCGTCCAGCACGCGGGCGACATTCTCGCGGCTGGGCGGCAGGGCGAACTGCCGCAGGCTCGCCCCGGTCAGCTCGGGCTGCTGGAACGGCCCCTCCAGGTACACGCCGAGGACCTCCGCCGCATCGTCGCCCGCGTAGTCCATCGCCCGGCGGGCATTCTCCGCCACCCCCCGCTGCGAGTCCGGCGGCAGCGTGCCGACGCACAACTGGACCGCGGTCACGCCCAGCCGCAAGTACTCGCGGGCGATCTCCAGTGGGTCGTCGCGAAGAACCGACCGGTTGAACCCGCCCAGCATCATCAGGTCGATCATGCCGGGGCTGATGGCCAGGCCGCCGCAGTCGACGGTAAGCAGCGGGCCGGCGTACCGGCCGGGCAACACCTGCTCGATAACGCCGTCGCGGACGACGACGGACCCCTCGAATTCGCGGCCGTCGCCGGGCCAGACGATCGCGTTGGAAAGCACGATGTGCATCAGGGTTTCCGGCAAAATCGGTGGGACCGGCAAGATGCCGGTCCCACACAGAGTTTTGTCATCTCGTAGGGCAGGTCAGAGCGCAGCGCCAACCTGCCTTCACATCGACCACCGTCAACGGATACTCACGGCAGGTCTTCGACCGGCCCTACGCCTATGCCCGCTCCGCAACGATGAAGGTGCGTCCGCGATCGAGGAACGTCCCGGCCGTCAGCACGCGCTGCTCGCGGACCGTGAACAGCCGGTTGAGGATCTCGATCGCACCGGCCAGACCCTTGCCCTCGTACTTCGGCGCGTGCGATTCGAACAACAACAGCCCGCCGGGCTCGAGAAGCTCGTGACAGCGAGCGAAATACCGCTCGACGGTCTGCCGCGTGTTGCCATCAGTCGGCGATGCAGGGCCAGCAGGTCGGGCCGGCCCGCCAGCCGCAGGTAGTCGCGCTGGCGGTTCGACAGCGACCACCGCCGCAGCCGGCCGCGGGCCAGCAGGGCGTCGATCGCAAACCGCGCCACCGCCCGGTAGGAGTACCGCTCGTAGTAAGGAAGGTAGCATTCACGCATCTGAGGTAGCGACCCTCGCTTACACGGTTGCGGCGACCTGTTCGAGCACCTCGAGACCTTCGCGCAGGGCTTCTTCGTCAATCACCAGCGGCGGGTTGATCTTGATTGCGCAGCCGCCCACGCCCACCGGCGCAAACAGCATAACACCCCGCTGTACCGCCCGCAGCACCATCTCCCAGGCCGGGTCGGGGTCGGGCGCGGTCGTGCCGGGCCGGGTGAACTGTACGCAGCCGACCAGGCCAATGGCGTCATGATGGCCGATCCTGCCGCGGGCGGCCTTGACGATCCGCCGGACGCCCTCGGCGAGGATCGGGGCCAACCGGACAACGTTGTCGATCAGCCGCTCGTGACGAATGGCCCGCAGGTTCGCCAGTGCCGCGGCACAGCAGATGGTGTTGGCTGAGTGCGTGCTAGTCATCTCGCCCGGACCGTACATGCCCATCAGCTCCTCGGCGCCGAGCACGGCCGACAACGGCATTCCGCCGGCGATGCCCTTGCCGCACGCCGCCAGATCGGGCACGACGCCCAGGTGCGAGAAGCCGAACGGCGCACCCGTGCGGCCGAAGCCCGCCTGCACCTCGTCGAAGATCATCAATGCCTTGTACCGATCGCACCACCGCCGCAGGGCCTGGGCGTAGGCGGGCGGCATAATCGTCGCGTTGCAGCCCTGGTAGGTCTCGCTCATCACGCCGCACACATGCTCGGGGTCCACGCCCTTGGCTGCCAGTGACTTCTCGAACACGGCGAAGCTCGTGTCGGGCTGGCGGAAGCCGTCGGGAAACGGCACCTGCACGAATTCGTCCGTCTCGCTCAACCAGTTCTTGAGCGCGGCCGCCCCGCCGGCGAGCTGGGCCCCCATCGTCCGGCCGTGGAAGGCATTCTCAAACGACACGAACACCCGCTTGGCCGGCCCGCCCGCCTTGAGCCCCCAGGTGCGGGCGAGCTTGAGGCAGCACTCGGTGGCCTCCGACCCGGTGGTCAGCAGGAACACCCGCTTGAGCGGGGCCGGCAGCCAGATCGAAAGCTCCTCGATCAACTGCAGGCGAATCTCGGTCGGGAAGCAATACGCGTGGTACAAACCCTGGTCGGCCATGCCGCGGATCGCCTTCATGACCTCGGGATGATTGTGGCCCACGCTGGTCACGAGCACACCCGACGAAAAATCGATCCAGCGGTTGCCGTAGCGGTCGCCGATCGTCGCCCCCTCGCCGTGATGCCAGATGACCGGCGGCTGGCCGCCCATGCTCCGCGGCTCCAGCTCACGCAGCTTCTCGAGCAGCGGAACCGACTCGGGCACCGGAATGGGCGTGCGGATGCGGCGGTACTTGGTTTCGACCCGCTCGATCTGCTCGGGCCGCAGCGGGAATTCCTTCGTGGCCATCGGCGTGTACTTCCTTTCGCGAAGAAGCTGTCAGCTTTCGGCTGTCAGCTATCAGCCATCAAATCTCAAATCTCGAATCTCGAATCTCAGATCCCAGATTCCAGATGTCGGCCCTCGACGATCAACTCGGGACCGCGCGGACCGTCGGCGCGCGGGCGCGCCGGGGCGCGCTGTACCGGTTGATCGCGTCCAGATGCCGGCCCAGGACGCGGCCACTGATCCGTACGTCCCCTTTCTCGATCGCCGCCAGCAGCCGGCGGTGACAGGCAAGGGCCTCGGCCTCCTCACCCTCCTGCTGCGACGTGTAGACCGCCGAGAAGCGGTGGTACTCATAGATCGCCTCGAACGCCGTGGCCAGCACCGCGTTGCCGCTGGCCCGGACCAGCACCTGGTGGAACGTGAGGTCCAGCTCGAGGAACGCCGGCAGATCGTGCAGCGCCGCCTCCATCCGGTCCGCGAGCACCCGCAAACGCCGCAGGTCCCGCGGTGAGATGCGCTCCACCGCTCGCCGCAGGGCGGCCAGCTCGATCGCCTTGCGGGCCTCGACAATGTCGGTCAGGTCCACGCGGGCGAAATCCGGCGGCAGAAACGCCCGCGGCAGCCGGGCACTCGCCACACCCTGCACGTAAACCCCCGAGTTCGGCTTGATCCGCACGACCCCCAGCCGCTCGAGGGTGGCCAGGGCCTTGCGGACCGTGCCGCGGGCGACATCGAACTCGGCGCACAGCGCCCGCTCGGCCGGCAGCCGCCGATGGACCGCGTAGGAGCCCGAGGCCACGCGGGCGATGATCTCGCGGATGATCCGGTTGTGAAGCACGTCGCGGTCCACGGGGCCGGCACCTCAGCCGTCGGCGGCAAACTGGTCTACTAAGTGTACCAGTCCGGCGACGCCTGTCAAGCCGTCTCACCGGTCCGGCCGGGCGATCGCCATTTCCGCGATGTGGGCGAGTTGGCGCTGGAGGGCGACGCCGACGGCCAGACCCGGATTGCCGGGCTCGCCGCGGGCGATGGCGCTCAGGAAGTGGTACAGGCAGTGCACGTGGCCGCGGAGCCAGCCGATATGGTTCTTCGGGCCCGGGAAATCGGCCGGCTTGTCGTAGCGGGCCACCGTGGCGATGCGCCGCCAGCCGCGCTCGCCACCCCACGGCGCGTCCGCGTCGGTGAGGTCGCAGAAATCCAGCCAGTTGGCGTCCATCAGGTTGAATCGCAACGCACCCTGCTCGCCGTGGATCTCGAACCGCAGTTCGTCCTCGCACCCAGTCGCGATCTTGCTGGCCTCGATGACGCCGGGGGCACCGTCGGCGGTGCGCATCGTCACCATCACGAGGTCCTCGCCCACGCGGGCGATCTGGCGCGACGGGTCGGTGAGGTCCCGTCGGTCCGCGGACCACACGCGGCGGACAGCGTGCAGCGGCTCCAACGGACCGATCAGGTGCTGCATGAGGTCGATCACGTGCGAGCCAAGGTCGTTCAGCACGCCGCCGCCCCGATCGGCGTCCGCCTTCCAGTTGAGCGGGCGCGTCCGGTCCACGCTGCCCGAGTGCAGGTACGCCCCGCGGAAGTGCGTGACCGCGCCGATGCGGCCGGCGTCGATGAGCTGCTTCGCCCGCAGGGTGGCCGGCCAGAACCGATACTGGAGCGTCATCTGGCTCGTGCCCGGGTACGCCGGCAGGGCGGCGGCGACGCGGTCGGCCTCGGCCAACGTGGCCGTCAAGGGCTTGTCGCAGTAGATGTGCTTGCCCGCCGCCATCGCCGCCAGCAGAGCCTCGACGTGCCGGTCGTTGGGCGTGCAGACGTGCACGATATCCACCTCGTCGCGGGCGATCAGCGACAATGCGTCGGTCGTGGCCACCTCGAATCCGAACAGCTCCCTGGCCCGCTCCGCCGTCGCCGTGCTGCTTGTTGCCACACCCACCAGCCTCGTCCGCATCGGCGGCGGCGAGTAGTACAACGGCATGTTCAGGTGCGCGTAGGCGTGCACCTTGCCGATGAAACCGCAGCCCAGAATCGCCACGCCCAGCCTGCCGTCCTTCGCCATGACCGCCGTTCCTTCATGTGGGACCGGCTTCCAGCCGGTCGGTTTAAAGGATTCTCGGATGCACAGTCGCCCGATTGCCGCCCGTTCACGTCCGCGATACCCTGGCCCGAATGAGGATGGTGCTATCTGTACCGGATGACTTCGACTTTCGCAACGCGGTCTGTTCGCACGGGTTCTTCGTGCTCGCCCCCAACCGCTGGGATCCCACCCGGCAAGCCCTCGAGACCACGATCGCCGTGGATGAGACCACCGCCATCACCGTGACCCTGCGCGAGGCTCCAGGCCATCGCGTCGCCGTCAGCGCCGATGGCAGCGTTGCGCCCCCCCACCGGCAGGCGGTGCGGGCGGCGGTCGTCCGCATGTTGCGGCTCGACGAGGACCTCAGCCCGTTCCACGACCGGTGCCGCCGATCGCCGTCGCACCGGGAGGCGGCGGAAATGCGTTTCGGCCGTCTGCTCCGAAGCGCATCGCTGTTCGAGGACATCGTCAAGGTCATCTGCACCTGCAATGTCGCATGGCGCCAGACGGTGGCCATGGTCGAGAATCTCGTCTCGCACTGGGGAGTGCCCGCCGCGTCGCGGCACCGCAGCTTTCCGACTCCCGGCCGGCTCGCGGCGGCCTCCGTGCATGAATTGCAGGCCAACGCCCGCGTCGGCTACCGGGCCGCCTCCATCCATCGACTGGCGATGGAAGTGACCACCGGAAACCTGGGGCTGGCGGAACTCGAAGACCACCACGGCCCCACTGACGAGTTGATTCGTCGGCTGCGTCGCATCCACGGCGTCGGCGATTACGCCGCCGGCCACCTGTGCATGCTCGCGGGCTACTACGACCGGCTGGCCGTCGATACTGAAATGATGAGGTTTCTGAAATCTCAGCACCCTCGCCGACGGTGGACAGCGAACAGGATTAAGGAGCACTACGCAAAATGGTTCCCGTATCAGTTCCTCGCCTACTGGTTCGAGTTGTGGCAGGACTACACCAGACATCACGGTCGGGCCGACCAGTGGGATCCTCGTGTGGACGGACGACAAATCACCAACGTGGAATGACGGGCGCGAATTGGGGCACGCCATCTTCATGGCCCAAACTCTTAACCCAAATCCTCAGCATGTTTTACGACAAGCCCATACGGATCATGGAGCAGAGTCACGAACGATGGGCCCGTCGTCCGATAATGGAGTATAATAGATGCAGGATGACGTGAACCGGATGGGGAAAGCAAACAAGATGAGGAATTTGCACGTGTCCGCCTCGCCGGGCCTCAACGGCCAGCGACGGCGACTCCGGTAGCCGGTGGGAAACAAGGCGGAATCAGGAGAGCAGCGGTCCGGAGTTCTGGTCCGACCGACCATGCTCTCCGTTTTGTCTGGGACTCGCATCCTGCTTTCGCGGCCGCCGTCCGCCACAGTTGGACAGCAAGATATGCACAAGGTATTTTGGCCTTCTTGACGTGCCACGCGTCAGAGGGCATAATCTTATCTGTGCATGGATGTAACCCCCCGGCTCATCTCCCCAAAGCCGCCGGGCTTATCTCCCCGACTATGGTCCATGCACGTTCGTCGCGAGCACCGCCTTCGTGCCGCCGGTGAATCCTGGGCGACGGGTCTGCTCGGTCTTTCGGAAACGGGGTCTGTCCCATGCCAGCCGAACAACGCGGTGAGGTGGATCAGGCGCGCAAGGGTGAATTGAGCTACAAGTATCAACGCCTCCGGGAGAGACTGCGGACGGCGATCAAGACCGGAGAGCTGATCGGCAAACTGCCGGGCGAGCGCGAACTCGCCAGAAGATACGCCGCCAACGCCAAGACGATCAACAAGGCGCTCAACGATCTGGCGATGGAGGGCCTGTTGCTGCGCCACGTCGGACGGGGCACGTTCGTCGCGGGCAGCGGTCCGCGACCGTCGAGGCCCTACGCCGGGATGCGCCGCTACTCCTGGATCACGTCGACCCTGACCGACGTGACCGACGAAGAGTCGCTGTACAACGCCGCCCGCGGCCTCCTGGAGGGTCACCGACGGCACCTCGCCCGCCTCCGGGTGGAGCTGGACGGCTCGGGTGAACTGCCCGACAACACGTTGAGTCTCCGCGAACTGCGCCGCACCGAGGGCGTGGTGATCTTCTCGGCCAAGCCGTCGTGGCAACTGTTGGCCAACCTCCGCCGGGGCCGGCTGACCGTGGTGCTGATCAACAACTACCATGACGCCGTCCGGTTGCCGAGCGTGCTGTGCGACCAGTCCCATGGAGCGTTCACGCTCTGCAATCGGTTCATCCTGCTGGGACACCGCGCCATCCGTCTGGCGTTGCAGCCACGGTCGCTGCCCGCGGCGTCGGCCGCCGTCGCCGGTTACCGTGCCGCCATGAATCATTACGGTTTGTCGCCCCTTCCGGTCGCCGAGATCGGCCCTACTCCGAACTGGGCCGGCCTGTTCACCGGACCTGACCGGCCGACCGCCCTGATCTGCGTCTCGGGCGAGTTGGCCCATCGGGCGGCCGGCAAGGCCGCCGCCGCAAGTCTGAAGGTCCCCGCCGACCTGAGTATCGCCGCCCTCTGCGAACCGGGAGAAACCGCCGCCGAGAAAGCATCCATCTGTGCCTACGAGGTGGAGTCCCGACGAGTCCTGAACTGGGTGGGGGAACTGGTGATGGACGCTTCGCCCGTCCAGCCGCCGCCGCTGGTGGTGGTGCCCGGCCGACTCATCGACCGCCGAACCACGGCACCGCCGCCGGGCAAGGTCGATCGCCCGGCCGACCCCACGAAGGAAACCACCCTCTGATCGCCGGTCGGGCCGGGCCGGCCTTTAAGTGCCTTATTTTAGTCACTCAGAGTGTCGCTGCACGACCCATTCCGGGGCCTTGATGCCGCGGCGGCCTGCCGGTTCACGATTCCGAGAACAGCGCCTGTACGAACGTCTCGGGATCGAAAGGCTCGATGTCGGCCGGCTTTTCGCCCAGTCCGACGAACTTGACCGGAATGTTGATCTGATCGTGGATACCGATCACGATGCCGCCCTTGGCCGATCCATCGAGCTTGGCCAGGAGCAGGCCCGTGACCTTGACGTGCTGACTGAATATCTTCGCCTGGTTGATCGCGTTCTGGCCGATCGTCGAGTCCAGCACCAGCAGGATCTCGTGCGGGGCCCCGGGGATCTTCTTCTCGACCACGCGCTGAATCTTGTTGAGTTCCCGCATGAGGTGGTCCTGGGTGTGCAGCCGTCCGGCGGTGTCGACGATGAGCACGTCCGCCCCGCGGGCCACGGCGGCCTCGCACCCGTCGTAGGCCACCGCGCCCGGGTCCGCCCCCTGGTCATGCTTGACGATCTGCACGTCCAGGCGGCTGGCCCACTCGGTCAACTGGGCCACCGCCGCCGCCCGGAACGTGTCGCCCGCGGCCAGGATCACCTTCTTGGCCTGCCCGCTCAGGTAGTGGCACAACTTGGCCACGCTGGTCGTCTTGCCCGACCCGTTGATCCCCACGACGAGGATCACCGTCGGTCC
>JACQVT010000930.1 GCA_016209665.1 Planctomycetota bacterium
CCAGCCCCGGGCCGCGCCGGTAGTATATCCGCCATGTCCTCGAAGCAACTCATCTGGAGGACCCCAATCCCCACGCGATAGCCTGTGGTCGCTGATCGTGCGCCGTATATGGCAGGAGGATCGTCATGGCAAGGAACGCCAGTCGCAAGCAGCGGCAGAAGATCAAGAGGCAGCGTAAGCGGACTCTGCTCCGGCGGGCCGAGGGGGGCAGCCCCTACCGCAAGATGGCCGGTCCCGGACGGCTCAAGGCCTGCTACGTCAACAAGGACTGGAAGGAACGGGGAATCGCGAGCATCCTGGCCCTCAAGGAGGTGCCGGGCGGTGGGTACGCCCTGGGGGCGTTCCTCGTGGACCTCTGGTGTACGGGCCTCAAGGACGCCTGGGGCCGGATCGACGTCGGCATGGGCGACTTCCACAAGGCCGTGGACCGGGCCCGCGGGCGCATGGAGGTCATTCCCATCTCGTCGGATTTGGCCTGGCGGCTGGTGGCGGGCGGTGTGCGGTTCGCCCGGCGCAACGGGTTCCGCCTGCCGCCTCGATACGAGCGTTGGATCGCCATCCTTGGCAACTTGGCCGAGTGCGCCGTCGCCGACCTGAGCGACTTCGGTTGGAAGGATGGGGGCCTTCACTACGTCGGCACGATGGAGGACCTCCGCCGGCGGCTCATCGGCTCGTCCGTCGAGACGTTCCTTTCCCGCGAGGACGTTCATTACACCATGCGGGTCGCGGGGGATGAATATGTGGACGAGTACGAAGATGAAGACGAGTACGAGGACGGAGACTATCTGGACGACGAGGAGGCCGCAGAAGACGACGAGATCCTCAATGAGATGAAGGAGACGGAGGACCTGGAAGGTCTGTTGGCCGGCGTCCGCGCGAAGGGTCTCGATAACGTGCGCCGGTGGTGCTTCGCGAACTCCATCCAGCCGCATCCACGGCTGAGCGACGCCCTGGACATCATCCTGGAATCGTTGCTGCAAACGCCCCTGGATTCGGTCAAGGATGAGCCCAGCGAACAGGAACTCAATCAGGCAACCAGCAACATCGAGCGACTGCTTTCCTTGGAGACGGCTCCGGCCGAGGAAGAGTTAAGGCACGCTCTGATTCAACTCGGGGAATACATGAAGCAGTTCGAGACTCCCCAGGCATTTGCCACGGCCTTGGGATTCGAGGGGGACAGCGGTACCGAACGGACCAGGACCGTGGAGCCTCGATGACGCCCCGCGAGCGTTTCATGGCCGCGCTGGACGGCAGGCCGCTGACCGGCCGGGTGCCGCACTTCGAGTTGGTGTTCTTCTTGACGATGGAGGCGTTTGGCCGCGTCCACCCGCTGCACCGCTCGTACACACAGTGGGACCAGATGAGCCGCGCCGAGCAGGAACTGCAGCTTCGCGACATGGCGGAAATCTTCATTCTGACCGCCCGCCGGTACGAGCACTCGGCCATCTTCATCCATCCGCCGCTGGCCAACGAGGCCGATCACCTGCGCCTCGTCGACGAGGTCCGCCGCCAGTCGGGCGACGAGTTCTTCCTGATGATGCACGGCGACGCGACCTGGTCCATCCCCAGCGGCGGCCAGATGACCGACTTCTGCGTCCGACTCGTCGAGGAACCCCAGGCGATGAAGGACCAGGCCCGCCGCCGGGTCGACGACGCCCTGGCTCGCGGCGAACGGTTCCGCCGGCACGGAGGTCTCGACGGCTGGGCCCTGTGCAGCGACTACTGCTTCAACACCGGGCCGTTCATGAGCCCGGCCATGTTCGACGACTTCGTGACGCCGTATCTCGCCGACCTGATTCGCGGCTACCGCGAGCAGGGCTGGTACGTCATCAAGCACACCGACGGCAACATCATGCCCATCCTCGACCGGCTGCTGCTCGGCGGGCCGCACGCCCTGCACTCGCTCGACCCGCAGGGCGGCGTCGACATCGCCGAGCTGAAGCGCCGCGTCGGCCACCGCGTCGGCCTGATCGGCAACGTCAACTGCGGCCTGCTCGACACCGGCACCGACGAGCAGTGCGTCGAGTCCGCCCGCTACGCCCTCCGGCACGGCATGCGCGGCGGCCGGTACATCTTTTCCACCAGCAACTGCATCTACACCGGCATGGCCCTTCGCCGCTACGAACTCATCCTCAACGTCTGGCGGCGGGAAGGGAATTACCCCGCATGAGGCGCAGAACCTCGCCAGAGTGGCCTGACTGGTGGTTCTGGGACCTCGAGTTCTCGCCTCACCTCTTCAAACGGATAGCTGACCGGCAATTCAGCGAGACGGATCTTCGCTTGATGTTGGAGGAGGCGACGGGGTATCATAGGAATCATGAGCCAGGCCGCTGGGCGATTACGACACGCCACCTGGGAGCCCCGTGGGAGGTGATCGTAGAACCCGACGCGGCGGCGAACGTGCTGGTTGTGGTGACGGCGTACCCGACCGGGGTCGGTTGAAATGAATACACCTTGTCGATACCTCGAAATCACGTTCCGAAACGGCAAGCCGTTCGCTGCGTACTTCTATCTTGCCCGTCAACCGGGAGACGTAAGTGTTCGGACGCAGCAGCCGGAACCCGGCCTGATCGTCGACTTCGCCACCGACGGCCGGGCGATCGGCATCGAGATCACCAGTCCGACATCCATTTCGCCCGAGGCGATCAACCGCGTCCTGAGTGGGCTGCATGAACCACCCGCCTCGGCGGAGGAACTGCACCCGCTGGTAGCAGCGTGACATGGCCCGGCCTGATCCACCTGTCAACGGTCCTTGCCGATGTCGACCGTCACGCGCTCGCCCTTCTTGAGTGTGATCGTGCGGTCCTGGCAGCGGAAGGTGGTGTCTTTCCAGGCTTCCAGTGCGGCTTGGCCGCGGCCGTCGGTCAGGTCGCCGGAGACGGTCACGCCCAGCAGCGTCCGCAGGTTCCCGAACCCAACCCGGCCCGGCCACGGGACGCACGGGGCCAGGTCCAGCCTTTCCCACCAGGTTGATACGATCGTTTCCAGGATCGCCTGGGCGAACAGCCCGTGCGTGGTCACGTAGTAGGCCAGCCTGCTGCCGCTGGACTCGTAGAACTGCATCCAATCCGGGTCGGCGTAGGCGGACCGCTGCACGTTGGTCCAGTCCCGCCGCCAGGCGCCGGCATCCTGCATCCGGGCGCTGGCCAGGATGAGTTCGCCCAGCGTGTGACCGGCGAACGCGGGTTTGTCGGCGCCGGCGGTAATCTGGTATCGCAGTTGATGGCTTCGCCGCGTCGGGTCGTCGGCGGCCGGACCGACCGGAATGTTGACCAGGGCGCTGAGCTGGTCGGGATGCTTCTGGTGAGCGAGGTCCTGCACGCCCGTGCCCAGGTTCGCGTAGTAGAGGCCCCGATCGGACAGCAGCGCCTTGTAGGCCAGCCCCTCGCGGAGAATGGTCGCCATGCGGCCGTCGCGGTCCAGGCCGTAGTCGACCGCCCGGCGGAAGGCGTACTCGGCACTGAACAGGGTGCAGATGTAATCCGGCTGGTCGCGTCCGCCGTCCTCGTCCAGGCCGAGCGACGGCACCACCGTGAAGTGCCACAAGCCATCGTCGCCTTTCTTGGCGATGTCGAGATAGAACCGGGCGGCGCCATCGATCAGCGGAGCGGCGTACCGCTTCGTCCACTGCGGGTCGTTCACCATGACCGCCGTCTGATGGGCCATCCGCACGAGGTGCCCGGCATTGTAGATGGGGTAGTAACAGTAGTTGGGCGGCTCAGGGACGTGGTAGTCCTCGGCCGGCCCGTAGGGAAACACGTGGGGCAGCATCGTGCCGTCGCGGTTCCAGATGCGCCGCGTGTACTTCTCGAGCCCCTCGCGGCGGCTCGACCAGAACTCGATCCATCGGCGGGCGGCGTCGGTCCGGCCCGTCCACAGCAGCAGCGGATGCCGGCACCCCGAGTCGAACGGGAACGGGAACGGCCAACCCCCGCCCGACAGGCCGGTCGGCGGTGAATCACCAATCCCGTCGTCATTGTGCGAACAGAAGATGTAGGCGAGCGACCGCACCCACACCTTCTGGGCCGTCTCGTCGGGCAGGTCCAGCCAGCCGCTGCCGTTCCAGCAGGCGTGCCATGACTCGATGGTCTGTTGCAGCGATCGCTCACCCGACTTGGGAACGTCCGAGTTCACTGCCACCAGTACCCAGTTGCGCCCGGGCTTGAGCCGCAGTTTGACTCCCTGCTCCGCCGGCTCCAGCGACGCCGTGGTCTTTACGGTCAGCGGCGTCTGCACGGACAGGCAGCGGACGGTCGCCCGCCAAGTATCCCCATTCACCTGGCCGCTGAACGACTGCTGCATCTCCTGCTGGTAGTGGACCTTCAGGTCGCGGGGCACGCCGACGACAATCGGCGGGCAGTCGCCCCGCGCATCGATCCGCAGGCCGGCGACGTCGCGGTCCACCGGGTCGATCCAGCTCAGCACCTCGACGCCGTATTGATCCGTCTGAAAGCGGGTCAGGAC
>JACQVT010000916.1 GCA_016209665.1 Planctomycetota bacterium
AAGAGCGCGACCGACATCCAGAACCTCGTCCAGCGGGCGGTGGATGGGCATTACAACGCCATCGTCATCGAGGTGATGGGCTACCAGGACGGCAGCGGTGCCGGTCACGGGGCTTACTGGAACTCCGCGATCGTGCCGCGGGCGAGCGACATCGTCGGGAGCATCGACCCGCTGGGCTACCTGTGCCAACTGGCCAACGCCCAGGGCATCCAGGTGCACGCCTGGCTGGTGACGTACCGGGCGGCGTCGACTTGGCCGTTCTCGGGTAATCCGTATCTGGCGAGCCATCCCGAGTTCTTCATGGTGCCCAGGAGCGGGATCGACGCCGACCCGGTCTGGCCGGTCGGCAGCGATTACGTGCTCGACCCGGGTTCGCCGGACGTACAGGAGTATCTGATCGGCATCGTCCGCGAACTCGTGTCGAACTACCCCATCAAGGGCATCAACTGGGACTACATCCGCTACACGCAGATCGACGCGGGCTATCCGGCCCGGTCGAGCTACAACAACTCGGGGCTCAAACGATTCCAGCGGATCTACAACCGTTCGGACATTCCGTCCACCAGCGACAGCCAGTGGAACGATTTCCGCCGCCGCGAGATCGACGAGCTGGTCCGCCGGTGCCGGGCGGAGATCGCGTCGATCAAGACCTCGACGCAGCCGATCATCCTGTCGGCCGACGTGCTCGCGACCGGGTCCGCCCCGGCGGACTTCACCAGTTCGCTGGCGTACCGGTACTACCAGAACTGGAAGCTGTGGGCGGAATCGGGCTGGCTGGACGCGGTGATCCCGATGAACTACAAGCGCGAGCACTGCTCGGACCAGGCGACGATGTTCCGCAGTTGGGTCAACGCCGCGATGACCTGGCGGGGGCCGCGTCATGCCTATTGCGGGCAGGCGACGTACCTCAACTCGTTCGCCAACAGCGTGACGCAGATGCAGTACATCGTCTCGGCGGGGGCCCAGGGGGCGATCAACTATTCCTACGTGGGCACGCGGGCCAACGAGACGATCTGCGACGGCTCGGACCCCTGGAGCACGGACTGGGGCTGGTATCCCTACGTGGCCGGCAGCGTGTACGCCAGCGCGGCCACGCTGCCCACGCTGCCGTGGCGGGACCCGGCGACGGCGACGGAGGGCACGATCTGGGGACGGGTGCTGAACGCCTCGTTCCAGCCGGTGGATGATGCGAGCGTGACGGTGTTCGGCCGGCCCACCGTCAAGACCGACGGCAACGGCTACTACGTGGTCACGCTGGTGCCCGCGACGGCGGGCGGCGTGCTGTACGCGGTGACGGCGAGCCGGTCGGGCGTGGGGACCATCAATTACCCGGGGGCCCTGGCTCTGGCCGGCGACATTACGCGGTACGATTTCGCCCTGGGAGCCCCGACGCCGCAGATCGTCCTGGACACGACGAGCTTCAACCACACGATCGACCTGGGCCAGACGCTGCCCAACGACTCGTTCTCGATCGCGACGGCCAGCGGCTGCGGGCCGGTGAACTACCGGATCACCGACAACGCCGCGTGGCTGAGCGTTTCGCCGAGCATGGGGACGGCCGTCGGGGCCGAGCAGGACCTCATCGCCGTCAACTACGCCCTGGACGGACTGGACGTTGGGTCGTATGCCGCGACCATCACCATCATCGACCCGGGGGCGAGCAACAGTCCGCGGACGGTGGCCGTCACGCTGGACATCCTGACCCCGCCCAAGCCGGGCGACTTCGATCGCGACGACGACGTCGACGTGGTGGACTATGGGTACCTGCAAGCGTGCCTGACGGGCGTCGGTATCCCGCAGACCAACCCGGGCTGCGAGAACGTGAAGATGGACGGCGACAACGACGTGGACGAGGTCGACGTTCAGTTGTTCATCAACTGCCTGAGCGGGCCCGGCGTCAGCAGCAGCGCCAACTGCCTGAACTGAACACTCTACCGGTGGCGATGAAGGAGGCGGCTTGTCTCGATCCTGCTGTGTCATCGGCGGTCGTTTGTGGTGTCGGGCGGTCCTACTCGCGTGGCTGGCGGTGTCGGCGGCGTGGGCGGGGGCGATACGCGACTTCTGTTTTCTGCACACGTCGGACAACCATCTGAGCCCCCAGCCGGTCGGGGCACCGGCACCAGGCCCGGACGATCGGGCATTGAGTGGGCTGACGTGGTTCGTGGCCGAGGCGGGCAAGCCCCAGGTCGTCGAGCCGCTCCAACTTACCACGCCGCCCCCGGCGTTCGTGATCGACACCGGCGACCTGACGGAATACGGCGTCATCCACCGGACGTGGGACACCTTCGAGGCGGCCATCGCTCCGCTGGGTATCCCGTTCTACGTCACGCCGGGCAACCACGACAACACCTGGACGGGCATCATGCAGGTCATGCGCAAGCGGCACGGGGGCGACCACTATTCGTTCGACAAGTTCGGCTGCCACTTCGCATGCATCGACTCGGCCACGCCGCAGGAGCCGCTGCCGAGCCTGGAGCGCCGCACGCTGGCCTGGCTCACCGACGATCTGCGGCGGGTCGCCCGCGACACGCCGGTGTTCCTGTTCTGCCACCATCCGCTGTCGGGCCCGGAATTCGCCAAACCGTTCGAGCAACTGCGCTTCCTCCAGACCATCGAGGACCACAACGTCGTTTTGCTGATGATGGGCCACGGACACGGGCACCGGCACGAGCGGTGGAACACGCTGGACAGCGTGATGGGCGGCACGACGTCGCACCCGGTCGAGAACATCGGCTACAACATCATGGTCGTCAGGGACGAGGTGCTGCACGTGGTATTTCGCCCGCGCGACGCGGCCAAACCGATGCAGGTGGTGCTGAAAAAGCCGCTCGCCGCCGCCCGGGGGCCCCGGATCGAATTCGTCGACTCCGCGTCGAGGGCGCGGATGCCGGGCGGCGACAGCGTGGAGACCATCAGCGGCCGGGAGACGCCGGTGCAGGTCCGGGTCCGCGGCGGCAGGCCGGGCCGGGTCACAGCCAGCGTGGACGACATCGAGGCGACGACGGTGGCCTTGACGCCGGCGGGGCCCGGGCGGTACGGGGGCACGATCGGGGCGGCCGACCTGCTGCCCGGCCGGCACTTCGTCGAAGTGACCGCCGCGTTCGGCGATCGGAAGATCGACGCGGCGCGGGAGTTCCAGTTCGTTCCGCCGGGTTCGCCCTCGGTCGTGCAGGCGAATGTGGATGCCGGCGTGAAGGCGGCGCCGCTGGCGGTGGGCGACGAGGTGATCGTGGTCACGACCGGGGGCGAGGTGCAGCGGTTGTCATTCGGCCGGCCGCCCGGCAAGACTACGGCCGAGCGGTTGTTCGATGCCGGCGTGGAGATCCTGCATCCGCCGCGGCTTGCCGACGGCAAGCTGTACTTCTCCGCCGCCGAGAAGGGCGTGCACTGCCTGGGACTCGACGGCAAGCTGGCGTGGACTTGCAACGTCGGGGCGACGGTGTACGGGACACCGGCGGTGGATGGTCAGCGAGTCTACGTGGCCGACATGCAGGGCAGCGCCCACGCCATCGACCGGGCGACGGGCAAGATCGTCTGGTCGAAGCGCCATGCCGCGTACAGCGTCGAGACGCCCGTGCTGCTGTGCGACGGCGTGTTGTACTTCGGGGCCTGGGACGGCTTGGTGTACGCGGTGAACGCCGACGACGGCACGCTCAAGTGGAAGAAGCCGGGGCCGGCCGGGCACATGGGCCAGGCTCTCTTCAGGTCGCGCTATTACGCCCCGGCGGACTGCCCGCCGGTGGCCGTCGGCGATCGGCTGTTCGTGACCGATCGGGCCTACAAGCTGGGCGAGTACCGCATTGAGACCGGCGAATACCTCGGCGAGATCGCGTCCGACATCGCGGCGATCGGGCCGACCGCCGACGGCCGGGGCTTCTACGCCCGCGGGCTGAGCAAGGGTGTGACCCGCTACGATGGGGCGGGCAAGGTGGTCTGGACGGCGGCGGATGTGCCGATGGGCCGGTTCCCCGCCCCTCCGGTAGAGGCCACAGGCGAATCCGACCGGCTGGAAGCCGGTCCCACAGTGGCCCTTGACTCGCCGCGAACGCCCTCGCGTTCAAGAGCGGCGGAGCCGCGCGGCGTGTCAAGGGTGGCCGCCTGCTCGAACCGCGGCACGCTGGTGGTCCTCGACGCCTGCACCGGCCAAGTGCTCCTGCGCTACCAGGCCGCGCCGCAGCTTCACGTGATGGCCCCGCCGGCGGCGGACGACCAGCGGGTCTACGTGGCGGGGATGGATGGGTCCGTGACGCGGATCGAACTGACCAGCCCTTGACACGCGACGGACGCGGAGCGTCCAAGAGCGACGAAGTCGCGTCGCGTGTCAAGGGCCAGACAGTGAAATCACCAAGGAGACATCATGATGCGTCGTCCCGCCGATCTGTTCTCATTCACGTTCTGCGTTCTCAGTTTGCTGGGCGGTGTGATGCCAGCGATGGGTGGCGATTCCGCCGTCGGCGGCGAATACTTCGCCATCCAGGTTGTCGACGAGCAGACGGACCGGGGCGTGCCGCTGGTCAAGCTCGAGACCGTCAACAATGTCCAGCACTTCACCGACAGCCACGGCCTGGTCGCCTACCTCGAGCCGGGCCTCATGAACCAGGAGGTGTTCTTTCACGTCTCGAGCCACGGCTACGAATGCCGCAAGGACGGCTTCGGCTTCGCGGGCGTGCGGCTGAAGCCCACCGCCGGCGGCAGCGCCACCATCAAGGTCAAGCGGATCAACGTCGCCGAGCGGCTCTACCGCGTGACGGGCCAGGGCATCTACCGCGACAGCGTCCTGCTGGGACGCAAGTGCCCGACCTCCCGGCCGACGCTCAACGGGCTGGTCATGGGCTGCGACAGCGTGATGAACGTCGAGTACCGCGGCAAGCTCCATTGGTTCTGGGGCGACACGGGCAAACCGTCGTATCCGTTGGGCAACTTCTACTGCACCGGAGCGACGTCGCTCCTGCCCGGTGAGGGCGGGCTCGACCCCGACGACGGCGTCGATTTCACCTACTTCGTCGGGCAGGACGGCTTCGTCAAGGGGATGACCCCAATGTCCAAGGCGGGGCCGACCTGGCCCGACGGTTTCGTGGTGCTCAAGGACGAGACTCAGCGGGAGCGCCTGTACGCGGCTTATACCAACGTGAACACCAACATGGAGGCCCTCAAGCGCGGTCTGTGCGTCTACAACGACGAGCAACAGGTGTTCGAGAAGATTGAATCGGTCGATCTGAAGGCCCCCATCATCCCCGGCGGGCACCCGTTCAAGCTGACGGTCGGCGGGACGGAGTACGTCTACTTCGCCCATACGTTTCCGTTCCGCCGCGTCCGGGCGGACGCTCGCTCGTTCCGCGACCTGGGCAGCTACGAGGCCTTCACCTGCCTGGCCGAGGGCACGCCGCTGGACCAGGGCGAGGTCGACCGCGACGACGATGGCCGCGTCCGCTACGCCTGGCGGCACCACACGCCGGTGCTGTCGCCCGAGGACGAGGGCAAGCTGGTCAAGGCGGGCAAGCTCAAGCCGGACGAGGCGCTGCTGTACCTGCGCGACGTCGATAGCGGCAAGCCGTTCACCGCCCATGCCGGGTCGGTGTACTTCAACGAGTACCGCCGGCGGTGGGTACTGATCGTGTGCGAGGTCTACGGCACATCGATGCTGGGCGAGACGTGGTACGCCGAGGCCGACGCGCCGCTGGGGCCGTGGGTCTACGCCCGCAAGATCGTGACCCACGATACGTACAGCTTCTACAACCCCAAGCAGCATCCGATGTTCGCCAGGCAGGGCGGGCGGATCATCTACTTCGAGGGGACGTACACGCACACCTTCTCGGGCAACCCCGTGCAGACGCCGCGGTACGACTACAACCAGATCATGTACAAGCTGGACCTGGACGACCCGCGGATGGTGCTACCGGTGCCGGTGTACGTGCTGGGTGACGTGGCCGCCCCGGCGGTGTTCGCCACGGCCGGGCGTCGTCCGCCCGACGACCCGCCTCGGCCGATCGCGTTCTTCGCCCCGGATCGGTCGGCGCCGGATTTGATCGCGGTGGTCGCCGGCTCGGGCCCGCCGCCGAGCCTGACCACGCGGCCGGCCGGCGACGCGGCCGCCGCCGATGCCGTGGCGTTCTACGCTCTGCCGGCGGACGCGCCGAACGCGCCGGCAACCACGGTGCCGCTGCACGAGTACACTCACGAGTCCGACGGCCGGCGCTGCTGGTCCGCCGACCCGTCCTTCTCAGCGCCGGGCTACCGCCGAGCCGATCGGGCATTGTGCCGTGTGTGGCATTCGCCTACGAGCCTGCGGTATCCACTGGATGCGGTCAGTCCGAACCGCGCCCGTTGAGGAAGCGGCCTGCGTCGGGCCACGCCCGGACCCGCTCACGCCGCTTGCTCACGATCGCAGTTGCGACAAGCCTCGCGCGGACGGCGGGTCGTGGGAGGAAGGGCGGGCGGTTGGAAGAAGGCGGGCAAGGATGCCCGCCCCCCAAAGCGGGCAAGGATGCCCGCGCCCCCCAAAGCGGGCAAGGAGGGGCGCCGGCCTCGAGGGGATGTCGAGATGGGGCTTGACGGCGATGCAGGGTTCGGGGATGATTATATAATATGGACTGGATCGGTAAGTCGAGTCGCCGGATAAGCTTCGTCACAGAGGAGACGATCGACGTGACACAATTCCGACCTCGCCGCGGCTTCACGCTGATCGAAGTGCTCGTCGTGGTGGCGATCGTTGCGCTGTTGATTTCGATTCTGATACCGAGCCTGGCCAACGCGCGTGAACTCTCCAAGCGAGCGGTGTGTCTTTCGAACTTGAGCCAACTCGGCGTGGCCTCCACGGGCTACATCAACTCGAACAAGAACCGGTTCTGTTGGGGCTGGGTGGACTACTCGGTCAACCCGCCGAAGCCGCGGTTTCGAAGCTGGTACTTCGGCGGCGACCGTCCGACGGGCGAGGGTTTCAGTTGGTGGAACCCGGGGGCCTGGTACGCGATGGACGCCTCCAGGAAGCCGTTGAACCGGTACGTTACGCCCAGCAAACTCGGCCGGAACGCTGCACTGCCCGTGTTCCGGTGTCCCGATGACTGGGGCGGCGCGATCAGCGACCAGCCGTTCGACCCACCGACGCCCAAGCCGGCCTACGTTGTCTGGGGCACCAGCTATCAGGCCAATACCGCCTGGCAGTACTACGCTCAGGACAAGGCGGAGCCCGGCTGGGGCCAGAATCTGTCGGGGTCTGTAGACGAGGGGGATCGGCGGTTGCTGGCGATGTCGGACAAGATTCTGCGCATCTTCGAGAAGAAATCCGCGAGTCGGGCGATCCTGCTCTATGAGGACCGCGCGGACATCAGTCTGGCAGGGGCGGTCGATATTCCCGACAAGACCAAGATGCCGGGGTGGCACGTGGAGCCGAACCGCCACGCTTATTTGTTCGTCGATGCGCACGCGGAGAACTTCGTCCTGGACTTCAAGAAGGTGATGGACCACACCTCCGATCAGTACGGCCGAGTCCTCTATACCTGCAACGCGGCGATTGCGAACTGCATCAACGGCACACCCCGGTGGATCGCCCGGCAGGACTACAAAGAACAGTAATCATGAACGATTCAGTCAGCGCCCCGAGCAGCTCGAAGGCCACGCTCGTCAAGGTGGGATTCATTGTGATCGCCGTCGGCGGGGCGATCTACTTCGCCGGCTTCCGCGGGCGGAACGAATACGCCCAGCTCGACACGCCGGACTCGGCCGAGCCCTATGGCTGCGTTGAGTGCGGCCACGTATTTAACGTGACCCCGGCGGAGTTCGAGCGACTCGGCAAGTCGGGCGGCATTCAGAGCGTGCGCGAGGAGGGTCGTCGCGGCAGGATGCGGCTTCGCTGCCCGCAGTGCGGCAAGTTCGGCGGAGCGCCGGCGCTTCGATGTCCCAACGACGGTACGACGTTCGCCTCCGGCGGCGGCACCGGTCGACCCATCAAATGTCCCAAGTGCGGCTGGAGTCCCTGACCGCGCGAGGAAGCGATGGCCCAGCGATGGTCGGTCGAGAGATGCTCGTCCTGGCGATCGGCGTGGTCGGATGC
>JACQVT010000931.1 GCA_016209665.1 Planctomycetota bacterium
CCTTTCCACCCAGGGCTGCAAGTTCAACTGCTCGTACTGCCCGATTCCCGGCGTGAACCAGCGGACCTGGCGGCACAAGAGTCCCCAGCGGTTCGCCGCCGAGATCAAGCACATCCACGAAACCTTCGGAATCCGCGAGTTCTTCGGCACCGACGACAACTTTTTCAACAACCGGCAAACCGTGATCGACCTGATGACCGCGCTGGCCGGGGCAACGACGGGCGGGGCCCCCCTGTCGACCCGCATCAACCTCTACACGGAAGCGACGGAATTCGACGTTTACAAGAACCGCGATCTCCTGCCGCTCTGCCGGCGAGCCGGGCTTAGGGCGATCTGGTTCGGCATCGAGGACATCACGGCCAAGCTCGTCAACAAGGGGCAGAGCGCCGACAAGACCGCGGGGCTGTTCGCGACGCTGAGCCGACTGGGGATTCAGCCGATGGCCATGACCATCCACAGCGACGATCAACCGCTGCGGTCCGCGCCGGAGAGTCTGGCGGGATTGCTGAACCAGGCACGATATCTGTCCGGCATGGGCGCGGTGTCGTACCAGTGCACTTATCTCGGACCGGCGGTGGGCACTCGCGATTTCGAGCCCGCCGCCCGGGCGGGGATCATGTTCAAGTCGGTGGGCGGTCAACCCGTGCCCCAGGCGTTTCAGGATGGGAACCACGTCGCGGCGAGCCGTCACCCGAAGCCCTGGTGGCGCCAAATCAACGTGCTGCTCGGGTACGCCGGCTTTTACAATCCGCTGAATACCCTTCGGAGCATCGCCCGTCTGGGCCGAGAGCCGCTCGCGAGCAAGAAGCTCCTGTTTCAGATCATCGGGCAGATCGGGCTGGTGATGACCCTTCCCAAGCTGCTGCATTGGGCGTTCAAGCTCCGGCGCGGCCCGGTCGAGTGCTGGAACGGACTCCAGCCCGCCCGCATCCCCATGATCGACCCGGTCAGCGGTCTGGAGATGAACTGGGCCATCAAGCGAATTCCCGCGTCCCACCTTCCCCGAGCGGTTGTGCGGACGAGACCGTCGGCGACCCTGATGCCGCTTCCGATTCTTGCCGCGTCGTGCTGACGGTCGGGCCCGACTTCTTGTCGCGACCCGTCAGCATCGCTCCGGGCTGTCCTTGCAGGGTCGATTCGGCCCCACGGGCAGCTCCGTTCCCGCCCCCAAATAAGCGCCGGGGAAAAACGGGCGACCCCCTAGGCAAGGGCTTCGGGATCTGCTATACTGTTCATTGGTAGGTCGATTGAACGGGTCCTACGTGACGATTCAGGTCTCGATCACCCATTCACGCTTCCCGCCTTCTTTGCGGCCTGAATGACGGCCGTTGTTCATGCGATCCGGTTTCAACGGCGGGTCGCGTCTCGGTGAAAGGTTGATATGAGCAAGAAGTTGTACGTGGGCAACCTGGGGTACAGCGTGACCAGCGCCGATCTGGAACAGATGTTCTCGGCCCACGGGCAGATCCGTACGGCCGAGGTGATCATGGACCGGAGCACCGGTCGCAGCAAGGGCTTCGGCTTCGTCGAGATGGAGACGGACGACGAGGCGAACAACGCCATGGCCGCCCTGAACGGCCAGCAGCACGATGGACGAGCCATCGTCGTCAACGAGGCCAAGCCCCGCCAAAGCCGTCCCGGCGGCGGCTTCAACCGGCGGCGTTTCTGATTCGCCGTGGACCCGGCGTGGGTCGGCCGTGCCGGACCTGGTGATCGGGTCTTGCCCCGCTCACGCGAGGACGCCCAGATGACACAACAGGAAAAAGAAGCGTTGTTGTCCCTGCTCTGCACGCCCGCTCGCTGGTGCCAGGGCATGGAGGCCAGCGACGCTGCCGGCGAATCGGTGCCTTATGACGACGCGGGCGCGGTCGCCTGGGATTTGACCGGCGGATTGTGCTTCCTGTTCGGCTGGGAGCGGGCCACCGAGTTGTTCCCCGAGCTGGAACCTCACATAACGGGCCGAACGCCTGGTCCGGGCGACGAGAAGGCGGCAATTCCCTCCATGACCGCCTTGCAGGACTTCAACGATCGCCCCGGGACGACCCACGATGCCCTCCTGGCGCGGATTCAAACCCTGCCGGTTCTGGGCGGTTTGGCGCCTGGAATCGCATCGCCCGCGGGCCGCGGGCCAACGGTCAAGGAGTTGAACAATGTTCAAAGTAACTGATGCGGCGGTGGCTCGACTGGCCGAAGAGCTGAACCGCTTGGAGACCCCGGATGGGAGAGTGATCCGCTTCTGCCATGATACCGCCGGGCTGCACCTTCGCTTGAGCAGCGTGCAGCCCGGAGACAAGGAGTTCGCGCACCAGGGCAGGACCGTGCTGGTCGTGGACGGCGACCTTGACCAACGGCTGACCGACCGCCGGTTGGGCATTAAGGAGACTGCGGAAGGGACGAAGCTGTCGCTCGCAGAGCCGGACGAGGAGGCCGTCGAGACTTCCTGAAATCAGCGACGGACGCTGTCCTGGCCAGTGTCACGATGGTGGGACACCTGTTGGGCTGTTGGCCTGTTGGCTCATCGCACGCCCGTGCTTGCCGAACCGCCGATCATGGTCCACAATGGCGGCTTGTCGACTGATCGGTCGTTTCTGGAAGAGTGGAAGACATGAAGGTTCTCCTGGTTTCGCCCGCCACTCCAGACACGTTCTGGAGTTTCAAGCACGTGCTCCGGTTCATCTCCCGCAAGGCGGCGTTCCCGCCGCTGGGCCTGGTGACCATCGCGGCCATGCTGCCGCGCGAGTGGGAGATCAAGCTGGTCGACCTGAACACCCGCCGGCTGTCGGACGCGGACACCGCCTGGGCGGATTACGTCATGGTCTCGGCGATGATCGTGCACGAGCAGTCGGTCCGGGAGATCATCGCGCGGTGTCGCCGGCTGGACAAGACGATCATCGCCGGCGGACCGCTGTTCACCACCGGCCACCATCGATTCGGCGAGGTCCAGCACTTCGTGCTGGGGGAGGCCGAGCCGGTCATGCCCGCATTGGTGGAAGACATGACCGCCGGCCGGGTGCGGCCGATCTACCAGAGCCCCCAACGCCCCGACATCACCAAAACGCCGGTCCCGCGCTGGGACCTGGTGCGGCTGCGCGATTACGCCGTGATGCCGGTGCAGTTCTCTCGCGGCTGCCCGTTCGACTGCGAGTTCTGCGACATCATCGTGATGAACGGCCGGGTGCCGCGGGTGAAGGAGCCCGAGCAGGTCATTCGGGAACTCGACAGCCTCGCCGCCGCGGGCTGGTCGGGCTCGGTCTTCATCGTCGACGACAATTTCATCGGCAACCAGAACAAGGCCCGCGGCCTGCTGCGGGCGATCATCGAATGGCGCCGGCGAACGGGTGTTACCACGACGTTCACGACCGAGGCGTCGCTGAACCTCGCGGACCACGACGATTTGCTCCAACTCATGGTCGAGGCGGGCTTCCGAAAAGTATTCATCGGCATCGAGACGCCGGTCGAGGACAGCCTGGTCGAATGCCGCAAGATGCAGAACACCCGGCGGGACCTCATCGCTTCGGTGCGGAAGATCCAGAACCGCGGCATCGAAGTGATGGGCGGGTTTATCGTGGGCTTCGACACCGACCAGTCGGACATATTCGAGCGGCAGAGCGAGTTCATCCAGCAGTCCGGCATCGCAACGGCCATGATCGGCCTGCTGACCGCCCTGCCCGGCACGCGGCTGTTCGAGCGGCTCAAGGCGGAGGGCCGCATCGTCCGGGAGTCGACCGGCAACAACCTCGAAGCGGTGCTGAACTTCGTGCCCCGGCTGGATCGGGACTCGCTCATCGAAGGATACCGCGCGCTGGTTCACCGCCTCTATCAGCCCAAGATGTACTATCGGCGAGTCTGGAACCTGCTCCGGGAGTTTCGGCCCCGCAAGTCCGCGCACTGGAGCTGGTATGAGCTTGCCGCCCTCGCCAAGTCCATGGTCGTGATGGGGCTGCTTGCCCGGGGACGACGGGCCTATTGGACGTTCATGGGGCGAGTCGTTCTCTTCCACCCCCGGGCGTTCGTGGATGCCATGACGCTGGCCATCGTGGGCCACCACTTCCGTCGAGTGGCCTCGGCGCTGTGAGCGGGCGGGCGCCGCCAACGCTGTTTCAGGGGACTCGGCCGACCTCCTGCCAATCACGGCCGCTCCATCGCACGACGGTGACGCTACCGCGGTCGCCGCCGGCGGCCAAGGCCCAGGCGGTGCCATCGCGGGTCACGGTCAACCCGGACACCCTGCCTGGCCGGTCTTCCCAGCGATCACCGCCAAGGTAACGAAGGGCGCCGTCGTCGCGGGTCAGCCACAACTGACCGGAAGGGCCGGCCGCGATGCGAACGCCGGCCGCGAGGGGTTGGACCCGCCGCCAACGCCCACCCGGCCGTGCGGAGTAAAGCTCGAAACCACCAGGGGCGGGGTCACCCGTCAGAATCCAGACGGTGCCATCGGGACTCACCGACACCTCGCGTGCCAGGCCGAGCACATTCGCCCATCGTTCATCGGCGTACCGCCAGATCGCATATGCCTCGGTGGTCGTCCAGAGTGATCCGTCGGGTGCCGCCGAGATCTGGACGGCCGCCATCTCCGCACCGATCGGTTTCCATTCTCCTTCCGACCAGCGCATCAGCACGTATCCGCGATTCGTGGGCTGCTTGCTCACCGACCAGATCGTGCCATTCGGGCCGCTGGCGACCTGTCGGGCCTGTCCGGGGAATCGCTCCCACCCGCCGTCCTTGCCCAGGTAGATTTCGCCGGCCGCGTTCACCAGCCACAGCTTGCCATCCCGGCCGGCGTTGAGGTTTGGCAAAGCCACGCCTTCATTGCGTTCGAAGCAACGGACGCCCTTGGCCCTGAGGATCGGTTCGTGCCGCTTCATCCTGGCCGAGAAGTCCCCCCACCGACGGCGATGGACGGGGGTCCATCCCACCTCCGCCAAGGCGAGCAGCCTCGGGAAGATCGACATGTCGATCATCCCTTCCGACCGGGCCAGGTGCGTCCACATGCAGGCCTCGACGCCCACTACCAGCGGCTGTTGCTCGGGCGACAACTCCGGCGGGATCGGCTCGAACGCGTAGACGAGCGAAGCCGGTGTCCGGTTGTAACAGTAGTCAAAGTAGAGATGGCTCTTTTGAGCCATGACCACCGGATGTCCCATCTTCGCGGCCTCGGCCGCCAACTCCATCCCCCGCCAGCCCATCACCCCCACCTGCGGGGCCAGGCCACCCTCCAGGATCTCGTCCCACCCGATGACCTTGCGCCCCCGGTCCTGGACCATTCGTGCCACCCGCCTGACGAAGTAGCTCTGCAGTTCCTCCTCATTGGCGAGCCCTTCCGCCTTCATGCGGGCCTGACACTTCGGGCAGTCCTTCCAGAAGCTCTTCGGGCACTCGTCGCCGGCGATGTGTATGTATTCGCCGGGGAACAGATCGATGAGTTCATGAATGACGTCCTCGATTACCTGAAACGTCTTGTCATTTCCCGCGCACAGCACACCGTAGGGTGTCTGGGGGTCCTTGTCGGGGCTGGGGTCGGACATGAACAGATAGGGTGCGATGACGTATTTGTCCCTGCCCTCGCGGCACGACAGCTCGGGGTAGGTCGCCAGCAGCGCGAGGCAGTGGCTGGGCATCTCGATCTCCGGCACGATCGTCACACATCGGTCGGCCGCGTACCGCACCAGGTCCTTTATCTGCTGCTGCGTGTAGGACCCGCTCACCTCCCCCCCGAAGCAGGGGGCGAACCTCGCGCCCACCTCCGTGAGCTTTGGATGCTTGCGGATGTCCAGCCGCCAACCCTGGTCGTCGGTCAGGTGCAGGTGCAGCACGTTCAGCTTGTAGAACGAGCATACATCCACGTATTTCTTGAGGTAGTCGATGGTCAGGAACGTCCGGCTGCAATCGAGCAACAGGCCTCGCCAGGGGAACCTCGGCCGATCGACGATCCGCACGACGGGCAGGCCCGCCGTCCCGTCCGCCGAACCGGGCCGAGGTCCCCTGACGGCGACGGCGATCAGTTGCAGCAGGGTCTGCGTCCCCCAGAATACACCCGGTCGCGTGGCCGCCTGGATCGAGATGCCGTCGGGCGTGACGGTCAATTCATAGCCCTCCGGCCCAAGCTCCTTCCGCGCGGCGGTGAGAGTGAGACGTACCTCGCCGGCCGCACCGGCTCCCTCCGCCAACTCCTCGAACGCGAGCCGCAGACCGTAGTCCTGGCTGGCCCCGTCTCGCAGAATCCGACCGATGCGGGTCAACTCATCCGACCGGCCGGGGACCCGAATGACCGTGCCTGGCCCCAGGGTGAACGTACCCTGCCCAGGCTCCACGGCCATCGGTCGGGGTATGATCGCCGGCTCATCTGCCGCCATAGCCCAGGCGGCGACCACAAGCATCGCGAGCTGCGTCGACAGCGCACGGAACAGCTTCATGTGAGTTCCGTCCTCCCAGACGCCTATTCCTGATACCAGTAGGCCACGCTGCTGTAGATGCAGTTACGGCGGTCGTTGGCGTGGCCCCGCTCGATCGACATGCGGAACGACCGCGTGAACGGGACTGGGTCCTTTTCGCAGAACCGGTACACGGTGTAGCGCCCCGCCCGCCAGTCCTCGCGGCCCTCCACCTTCTCCAGCACGGTCACGCCGTGCTGCGGCGTGTGGTACTCCTGCCGGAAGCCCCACGCCCCGCCGAAGTAGTCCTCGGTGCCGGTGCCGACGATCGACGCCCGCTCCTCACCGTCGACCCAGGTCATGTCGTCGCCCTCCCACCAGCCGCCGGTCAGGGCGTCCACGCTCAGCACGACGCCGATGAAATGGCCCTTCCCCTGCGTATCCAGAATGAGGTGATTGAACCGCCCGTCGGGGTTCTTGGGATAGCCGGGAGGGTTCTCCGCTGGCCCCGCCGGCGATTCGCTGTAGCGGGCATGAAACCGCAGCGGGCTCGGCGGCGAGGCCCACTGCTGGTAGTCGATCTGGTAGTAAAGCGCGGCGATCGGCTTGTCGGAGGTATTGTCGATCACGATTTTGGCCCCCTTGGCATACGGCATCGGGAAATAGTTGTTGAACCCGCCGACATTCTTGTCGGCGAGATTATGGTTGAGCAGCGGCCGGGCCTCGACGCTCATGAATGCGTTGTGGAACAGCCGGACGGTCCCGTGCCCGAGAGCGTGAAAATCGCCGAACGGCACATCCACAGCCGGCGTGTCCTGCCCGTCCCAATAGATCTGCAGCCGCGTCTTGTGCAGATACGCCGGGTCCTTGGGCGCCAGAGTGAACCACATGTGAACGATGCGCCCCGCCCCTTGCATCTCCGCCACCGTGTGCCGGCTGCTGCCGCTGACGGTAACGAAGTCATGATTGGCCCCGCTGCCATCCGCGCTGGAAACCCTCGCGGCTCGATACGGCTGCGGCTGGTCGACGCCGCCAGCCCGGACCGATGCCGCCGAAAACAGCATCGCCGACGTAGACACGACAGATACGATGATTCGATCCATGGCATACTCCTGAACGCTGGGTGTCCCGCGTCTTCAGACGTGGGGGAGCCGATAAACAAATACAGCAGAATCATCGTCTCCCTCCAGAGGAGGCAGCCCCCCTACTGTTTCGCGGCCGCTTCGGTCTTGACGAGATGGGGTGTGATGGCGTCCACCGTTAGCACGTCCACACCCAGCCAATACGCCTGTGAAACAGCGTTGTGCCCCTTGCATTCGAACGTCAAGGCATGCTCGCCCGCGGTGAGGCTCACCATTCCCACGCGGACTTCACGCAAGGCCATCTCGGCCG
>JACQVT010000920.1 GCA_016209665.1 Planctomycetota bacterium
ACGCGGGGGCGGGCTGCGTGTCGCTGGGGCCGGCGGGACGTACGGGCACGTCGCTGGCCGGCTTGGGGGCGTTGCCCTCCTGGGCCAACCGAGCCGCCGCCACTTCCTCCGCCCGCCGCGCCGATGCAGTCCGCACGGTCGATTCGGTCGTCGAGTCGCACCCGACGAGAATCAGCAGCGTGGACCACGGCAACCACCGAATGACGGAATAGGGGCACCCTGACCGGGGCATTCACGCTCCTCGAAGAAAAACCCTGGGGCAGAAAGGAACCCCCCGCCTCCAGCGGGACCACGCTTCCGTCGGACGCAGGATGTTCAAGTGGGCATTCTAATGGACCGGGGCGTGGTGTCAACGACGGCCGACGGACCGGAGGGGTAGCCGGGAATGGACAGTGGAGAACGGAGAATGGAGGACGGGGCAGGATGCCGGGCCGGGGGCTCGGGGGCCTGAGCAGCGCGGTTGGGCATGGCCCGTGGCGGGCAAGGAGCTGCAAGGGTTGAGGAAAACGGGACAGGTCCAATTATTCTGCCCCGGACGTGAAATAGCACACCGCCCGGTATCTGTCGCGCCGTCCGCGACCCAACCCAACCCTGCGCCGGACAGGTCGGATTGCCAATAATCGAACCTGTCCCGTTATCCGCGTCCGGGGCGATCGGGATTTCGACTGGACCAATCCAATCTGAGCCGGTATCGTCTGCGGCGGTGGCAGGCGGACGCGCGGCCCTTCGGGTTCGCGGGGAAACAACCAGGACCATCTGCAAAGGGGCGGCTCATTGAATCGGACCATTCTCTTTCTGGCGGTGCACCTGGGCATCTCGGCGGCGACAGCGTGGGCGGGCGTCGACGTGCGTCGGTACGGCGTCAAGGGCGACGGCGTGGCCGACGATTCGGCGGCGATCCAGCGGGCGCTGGACGCGGCGGGAACCAGCGGGGGAACGGTCGAGCTGGGCGTGGGGCGGTTCCGGCTCGACCGCGCGATCGTCGTGCCCCGCGGCGTCACGTTGGCCGGCGTGTGGGAAGCGCCGCATCACGCCGAGATCGGCCGGGGGACGGTCATCGAGGCCTATGCCGACAAGGGCAACGAGCCGGGCCCGCCGCTCGTCGAGCTGAAGCAGTCCAGCGCGGTCAAGGGTATCACGTTCTTCTATCCCGAGCAGCGGGTGCCCGACGCCGCGGCGTATCCCTGGACGATCCAGAGCCAGGACATGCACGGCAGCGTGATCGACTGCACGTTCGTCAACCCGTACAAGGCGATGTGCTTCGGGCCGGGCAGCAACGAGCTGCACTACGTCCGCAACTGCTTCGGCTGCCCCCTCAAGGCGGGGATTCTCGTCGACACCTGCACCGACATCGGCCGGATCGAGAACGTGCACTTCAACCCCCACTACTGGGGCCGAGCGAACGCGCCCAACCCGCCCAAATGGGGCGACCTGAGCCGGTACCTGTGGGAGAACCTGGTGGCGTTCGAGTTCGGCCGGTCGGACTGGGAGTACGTGCAGAATACGTTCTGCTACGGGGCGAAGGTCGGCTACCGGTTCGTGCGGACGGGCAGCGGCACGACCAACGGCAACTTCCTGGGCATCGGGGCCGACTGGTGCGAGCGGGCCATCCTCGTCGAGCAGTGCCAGGAGCCCGGCCTGCTGATCACCAACGGCGAGTTCGTCGGGGGCAAAGGCTCGGCGGCCATGATGGAGGTGAAGGCCGATAACCGCGGCCCGGTACAGCTTGCCAACTGCAGCTTCTGGGGGCCCGCCGACGCTGCCGCCATCCTCGACGGTGCGGGCAGCGTCAGCCTCAGCCAGTGCCTGTTCCGCAACCACGGCGAGCGGTTCCGCGAGGTGCACACCATCGACGCCCGCGGCGGGCACCTGATCGTCCAGGCCTGCCGGTTCGTGATGGACAGCCGGGACATCCGCTTGGGCCCTGGTTTGGAGACTGCGGTCATCACGGGCAATTGGTTCGCCCGCGGGCAGGAGATCGACAACGAATCCGCCGGCGACGTGCAGATCGGCCTGAACGTGGTGGGGGACCGCCCGAGGGGCCGCCCGCTGCAGTCCCGGCCGGGAGATTGATCGGACCTCGAGGCTAGCCCCGGTTCCGAACCCCATGGGTGACCCGCCCACCGATGGCTAGTATTCTCCTCAAGCATCCTCTGGGAACTGCCGAACTCACGATGGCGCCGCCGCCGTGCCGGTGGATGCGCGTTCGTGTCGATGGAGCGATAATCCCGCCGCGGGCAGACGCGGCAGGGCCGCTTCGCCCGGGGGCATGCCCAGAGGCCCCATCGCCGTTTGCGGACGGCTCCATCGATTATCGGCTCTGCACCCGAATCGAAGCGCCGTCGACGGACGGGACCACACATGATGCACTGGTTCGTCACCGAGATCAATCTGGTCCTCTTCATCCTGCTCTCGGTGGGAGGCACCGCGGCCACCCACGTCTGGCTGCGTCGATCCCGTTTTCACCGGGGTGTTCCCGGCTACGCCTGGCTGGTCCAACTGGGCATGGTCGTCGCCGGCTACTTTCTCAGCGTTCAGGCCGAGTCCTTCCAGGAACAGCAGATGCAGCGGCTGGTGTCGGGCTTCGCCCCGACGTACGCGGCCGAACTGGAGCGCATGGGTCACGCACGCGTCGGGCCGGACACCCGTCCGCAGGACCCGGTGTACCTGTCGCTGATCGAAGCCCAGATCCGCTGGCTGCAGCTCAATCCCGCAGTCGCCGACATTTACACCTTCCGCAAGACTGCTGAGGGCAGACTCGTCCTCATGGTCGACTCCGAGACCGACTACGATCGCAACGGCAGGTACGAGGGGCACCGCGAGAGCCGGACTGCCATCGGCGAGGTGTACGAGCAGGACCTGGGGCCGGCCTTCGAGTGGGCATGGTCCGGAAGGCCCACCTTCGACGATCGGATCGTTCAAAACCGGTGGGGAACGCGGATCAGCGCCTTCGTGCCCATGTTCGATGATCGCGGACGGGTCGAGGCGGTCCTGGGGGTCGAGTACCCCGCCCAGGAGTGGATCCGCAACATCGCCGTGGCCCAGATCAGCGTTCTGGTGGTCATCTTCATCCTGGAGATGATCTGGGTGGGGACGACGACGTCCATCAGCGTGCTCCGAGCGGAGGTGGAACATCGGCGCGTCGTGGAGGCCAAGCTGGCCGCCCACCAAGCGGATCTGGAGCGGCTCGTGACCGAGCGGACGGAAGACCTGCTCAAAGCCCAGCGGCAGATCCTCCACAACGAGAAGCTCGCCTGCGTGGGACAACTGGCGGCGGGGGTCGCCCACGAGATCAACACGCCGATCCAGTACATCGGGGACAACCTGCGGGCGGTGGCCGCGAACCTGGACGAGTTGCTCGCCGTGGAGGGCAAATACCGCGAGCTGCTCGATCTGGTCCGCGAGGGATCGCCCACCGACCCGGCCGTGCGCGAAATCGAGGCCGCCGAGCAGGCCCACGACCTGGATTACCTGGTCGAGGACACGCCCAAGGCCATCTCGCAGAGCCTCGAGGGCGTGGACCGGGTGACCCGGATCGTGCGGGCCATGAAGGACTTCTCTCACGTTCACGACGAGGGGTTCGCGCCCGCGAACCTCAACGACATCCTGCAGAGCACGCTCACCATCGCCCGAAACGAGTACAAGTATGTCGCCGACGTTGAGACGGAGCTTGGCCAACTGTCCGCCGTCGAGTGCTGTGCCAGCGAGATGGGCCAGGTGTTCCTCAACCTGATCCTCAACGCCGGCCACGCCATCGCGGACACCCAACAGCGAGGCACGATCACCGTGCGGACCCAGCCGGTGGGGCGGGAGGTCGAGATTACGGTGGCGGATACGGGCACCGGCATCCCCCCGGAGATCCGGGACCGCATCTTCGATCCCTTCTTCACCACCAAGGGAGTGGGCAAGGGGACGGGCCAGGGGCTGGGCATCATCCAACAGATCGTCTGGAAGCACCGGGGGACGGTGACCTTCGAGACCCAGGTGGGCCAGGGGACGGTCTTCACCGTGCGGCTTCCGATCCAGCAACATGAGCCGGCCCAGACGGCGGACGGAGCTGGAACATGATCAAGAAGCGCATTCTCTTCGTGGACGACGAGCCGAACGTCGTCGATGGTCTTCGGCGGCTGCTGCGAAAGCAGCGGCAGGTCTGGCACATGGAGTTCGCGCAAAGCGGGGCCGAGGCCCTGGCCAAGCTCGCCGAGATGCCGTTCGACGTTCTCGTGACCGACATCCAGATGCCCGGAATGAACGGGGCGGAACTCTTGGAGAGGGTGGTGCAGGCTTATCCCGGAGTCGCCCGCATCGTGCTGTCCGGCCACGTGGACGAGACCGTGGCGACGCGGGTGGTGAGCCTGGCCCATCGTTTCCTCGCCAAGCCCACCGACGCCGACACGCTGATCGCGGCCGTCGAGCGGGCGGGGGTGGCGCAGCAGGAGATCGGGGATGAACGAGTCCGGGCCTGGATCGGGAGCTGCCGCTCGCTGCCCAGCCTGCCCACGCTGTACGTCGAGCTGATGCAGGCCGCCCACTCGGACACCACCAACGCCCGCGAGATCGCCCGGATCATCTCGCGGGACATGGCCATCTCCGCCAAGATCCTTCAACTCGTGAACTCGTCGTTCTTCGGGTTGGCCCGCCGCATTTCCAGCATCGAGCAGACGGTGTCCCTGTTGGGCCTGGTCCGGATCCGGGCTCTGGTGCTGGCCGAGCACGTGGTCCGCAAGCTCATGCCGGAAAACGCGCCGTCCGGACTGACCATCAACCATCTTTGGAGCCATTCCTGCGCGGTGGCCGAGGTCGCCCACCGGATCAGCAAGTTGGAG
>JACQVT010000939.1 GCA_016209665.1 Planctomycetota bacterium
GCGACCAGGAGCAGCGCCGGTTTTTCCAGGAGTTCGAGCAGACGGTCAAGACGCTCAACCGGTTTCTGGATTCCTCGGACCGGCACGTGCAGTTCCTGGCGAAGAAGGCGGCCCACGTTGAGGACTACCTCCAGCAGCATTAAGTCATGGGTACCAGCGCGAACGTCCAATCCATCGAATCCCTGAAGGAATTTCGGGTATCATTGTGTAAGTTCGTCGAGCTGGCCCGCAGTGCCCTGGGGGAGGCCGAGGCCGACTTGCAGCGGCACGCGAGCTGGTTGAGCGACGACCGCCAGCGGCACTGGAAGGGCGAGTTGGTCCGTCGCACCGAGGCGATGCGGCAGGCCAAGATGGCCCTGCTGGAAAAGAAGCTGCAAAAGACCTCGACGGGGGGCCGCCCGTCGTGCGTGGACGAGGAGAAGGCCCTGGCGGCGGCCACGCGGCGGCTGGAGGAGGCACAGCAGAAGGGCGAGAACACGCGGCGGTGGATTCGGCAACTGGACGAGAAGGTGTTCCAGTACAAGGGCCTGATCCAGTCGCTCAACCACGCCCTGGACGTGGACGCGGTCAACATCCTGGGCCTGCTGGACCGGATGATGGCCGCCCTGGAAGCCTATGTGGCCCTCGCTCCGCCGCCGGGCGTGGAGGAGCTTCCGGAGCCGGGCCCGGAGGCGAGCATGGCCCGGCCGCCGGCCGACGATCGGATAACCGACGAGGACGACAAGGACGCGGAAGACCCCGAGGTTCCGCGCGGCGACGCCGAGTTGCCAAGTGGGGAGGACGACCAGGGATGAGCATTAACTCCGCGCACAACCGGCTGAAGCGGGCCGAGCGCGACCTGGTGATCCGCTGGGAGGCCACGCAGCAGCACTGGCGCGACGAGAACGCCCGCCAGTTCGCGGAGGAGCGTCTGGAGCCGCTGCTGGAGCGGGCGCGGGCCGCCCATGAGGCCCTGGTGCACCTGGAGGCGATACTGACCGGGCTGCGTCACGATTGTGAGTGACAACTATATGTCAGACCTGACGCCCCAGACCGACCCGTCCCCCGATGCCGCCGTCCACGAGCCGGCGGCGGAGGGACGCGACAGGCTTGGGGACGGCGGCCGGCGTAACCAACTCGCGTTACAGCGGACGGCCCTGGAGGGCTTCCTGCGGCTGCGGGCGAAAGTGGCCGAGGTCGAGAACGCCCGTCTGGAAAAGCAGCACGCCTCGGCCCGCGGTGCCCTGGACGGGGCCTACGGTCGGTTGCTCGAAGAACTCGAACGGCGATACCAGCAGACCGTCGCCAAGACCAACGATCGCTACGCGGGGTACCTGCGTTACGTCAAGGAGCAGTACGACGTCCAGATCGCCGCGTTGAAGGCCGAGTACGAGAAGCGCTGCCGCCGCACCGTCGACGAGGCGGAAACCGCCCTCCGCGACGCGAAGAAGGCGACGGAGCAGGAGGTCTGGCTGGCCGACAGCGTGGCCGAAGCCGCCCGCGAACAGGTCAAACGCGAGCGTGAAGCGCTCGGCCAGCAGGCCCCGGCGCTCACGCAGCGCCTCGACCAGGTTGAGGAGCGGGCTCACTGGGTGCTGCGCGATCTGGGATATCGGCCGCCGACCGACGCCGCGGATGAGCCGAGCGGTCAGCCTCCCGACGACGTGCCTGCGGATGAGACCGATGCCGCCGAGGCCATGGACGAACTGTACGAATCATGCGTCGATCAGCTCGACGAGCTGGAACGACTGTCTTTGCCGCGCCTGGTCACGGGGGTCACGCCGGTGCTGCTGGCCGGGCTGGTTTGTGTCCTGCTGGTGGGGGCGGCGGGGGCGGTGAGCCTGCTCGACGGCTCGGGCTACGTGGCGTTCGCCTGGGTGGGGTCGATGGCACTGCTGATCGACGTAGCGTTGTCGATTCTGGCCTTGCGGGCCCTTCGTCGCAAGGCTCAATCGCAGATGCGGGCGGTGGCCGTCCCGCTCCTCGCGACGTTGGCCCGGGCCCGGCAGGCGGTCGAGCGCCACGTGCACGCCCAGCAAACGCGCCTGGACCACCACGAGGCCCGGGCCCTGCATGTCCGCGAGGTCGAAATTCGCCGGGTGCGGGATCGCCACGAGGTTGTCCTCGCCGAGATCGAGGAGCGCCGCATCACGGGGCTGGCCCGACTCGAGGACACGCTGACCCGGGCGACCGGAGAACTCACCCGGCATCGGGACGCCGAGCAGCGTCGCATCGAGGATGAACACGCCGCCAACTTGGCCAGGCTGCACGAGGAGCGTCAGCGATTGCTGAACCGGCTAACGGCCCGCCGCGATCGCGAGATTGATCGGATCGACCGCCGTCACGCGGCCGCCCGCCGGGTGATGGAGGACGCCTGGCGGGGGAACACGTCGCGGCTGGCCGAGCTGCTGCGCGAGTCCGACCGGATCGAACGTCTCGCCCCCGCGTGGGATTCTCCCACGTGGCAAGACTACAAGCCGGCGAGCACGTTCCTGCCGGAGATTCGGTTCGGGCAACTGCACGTTGACCTGTCGAAGCTGGCGACCTGCGTCCGGCGGAAGACCGGTTTCAACCCGAGCCCGGGCGACGGTCCGGCACCCGCCGCCGCCCGCGTGCCGGGTGTGCTCGAGTTACCCGACCACGGCTCGCTCCTGTTGCAGTCGGGCCAACAGGGCCGCGGGGAGGCCATCGGCGCCTTGCAGGCCGTCATGGTCCGCCTGCTCACCTCGCTGCCGCCGGGCCGAGTGCACTTCACCATCATCGACCCGGTGGGACTGGGCGAGAACTTCGCCGGTTTCATGCACCTGGCCGACTACGACGATGCCCTCGTCAACGGCCGGATCTGGACGGAGAAGCAACACATCGAGCAGCGGCTGGGCGACCTGACCAACCACATGGAGAACGTCATCCAGAAATACCTCCGCAACGAGTTCGAGACCATCGACGCCTACAACGTTCAGGCCGGCGAGCTGGCCGAGCCGTATCGCTTCCTGGTCATCGCCGACTTTCCGGTCAACTTCACCGACGAGGCCCTCCGCCGGCTGAGCAGCATCGTCAGCAGCGGGCCGCGGTGCGGCGTCTACACCCTCATCGCGCAGGACCAGCGGGTGCATCTGCCCCCCGAGATTCAGATCGAGGACGTGCAGGGCGCCAGCGTCTGCGTCCGCAACGCGGACGGCAAGTTTGTCTGGCAGGACGAGGTTCTCCGCCGGTTCCCGCTCACGCTGGACTCACCGCCCGGGCAGGAGGCGCTGACCGCGTTGATGCACAAGGTGGGCCAGGCCGCCGGCCGGGCCAAGCGCGTCGAGGTGCCGTTCGAGTTCATCACGCCGCCTCCCGAGCAGGTCTGGGGGGCCTCGGCCGGCGAGGAAATCCGCGTGCCCATCGGCCGCACCGGCGCCGTCCGGCTTCAGGAGATGCGCCTGGGCCGCGGCGTGGCCCAGCACGCCCTGATCGCCGGCAAGACCGGCTCGGGCAAGTCGACGCTGCTGCACGTGCTCATCACCAACCTCGTCTTGTGGTATCCGCCCGACGAGGTCGAGTTCTACCTGATCGACTTCAAGAAGGGCGTGGAGTTCAAGACCTACGCGACGCACGAGCTGTTGCACGCCCGGGCCATCGCCATCGAATCCGACCGCGAGTTCGGCCTGAGCGTCTTGCACCGACTCGACGGCGAGATGGAGCGCCGCGGCGCACAGTTCCGGGCCGCCGGCGTCCAGGACCTGCCCGGCTACCGTCAGGCCACCGGCCGAAAGCTGCCCCGCACGCTGCTGATCGTCGATGAGTTCCAGGTGTTCTTCTCCGAGGACGACAAGCTGGCCCAGGACGCGGGCATCCTCCTCGATCGGCTGGTGAGGCAGGGGCGGGCGTTCGGCATCCACGTGATCCTGGGCTCGCAGACGCTGGGCGGCACCTCGGGCCTGGCCCGCACCACGATCGGGCAGATGGCCGTCCGCATCGCCTTGCAGTGTTCGGAGATCGACTCGCAGCTCATCCTCGACGACGGCAACTCCGCCGCCCGACTGCTCAGTCGGCCCGGCGAGGCCATCTACAACGATGCCGGCGGCCTGCTGCAAGGCAACAGCCCGTTTCAGACCGCGTGGCTGTCCGACGACCAGCGCGACGTCTACCTCGACCGGGTCGCGGCGCTGGTCCGCGGCCGCGCCGAGCAGTTCGGCGTCCAGGCCGACCCGCAGATCGTCTTCGAGGGCAACGCCCCCGCCGACCTGCGACGCAACCGCCCGCTGACGAGGCTGCTACACACTGCGCCGACCGCGTCACCCGATTCCCGAACCCCGAGCGAGCCCCGAACCCCGGTTCCCGATCCCCGGGTGTGGCTCGGCGAGGCCGTCGCCATCAAGGATCCCACCGCGGCGGTCCTTCGGCGGCAGATCGGGGCCAACCTGCTGCTCATCGGCCAGCGTGACGACGCGGCCCTGGCCATTCTGTCGGCGGCCCTGGTCGGGCTGGCGGTCCAGCAGACTGCGCAGTCCGCCGAGTTCATCGTGTTCGACGGCAGCGCGAGCGACTCGCCGCAGATGCTCCAGCACGTCGCGGCCGTCCTGCCGCAGCGGTCGCGCTTCGTCGAATACCGCCAGGTCGGCGAGGTGATGGCGGGACTGGCCACCGAACTGCGTCGCCGCCAGGCCGAGGGCGCTGCCGCCGACCCGTCGATCTACGTCCTGATCTACGGATTGCAGCGCTATCGCATGCTCCGCCGCAGCGAGGACAGCTTCAGCTTCTCGCACGGCAGCACCGACGAGAATGCCTCGCCTGCTCCCGAGAAGTTGTTCGCGGAAATCCTCCGCGACGGGCCGCCGCTGGGCATCCACGTCATCGCCTGGGCCGACACCCCCGCCACCGTCGAGCGGACGTTCGACCGCCAGACCCTGCGCGAGTTCGACAACCGCGTGCTGTTCCAGATGAGCGCCTCTGACTCCAGCAACCTGATCGACTCGCCGCTGGCCAACCGGCTGGGCTTCTATCGCGCGCTGTTTTTCAGCGAGGAACAGGGCCTGCTCGAGAAGTTCCGCCCCTACAGCCTGCCCGACCGGCAGTTCCTCGAGGAAACCGGCGCCCTGCTCGCAGGAAGAGGTTGACAACAAATGTTATCTGGTGCAAGTATGCACGAAGGAACTCAGGGATGGTGAATACGTTTGTGTCGCCCTTGGGAATCCGTTCTGGATCGAGAAGAATGTGACGAAAGTGGTTACATGCGAAACCGGGATTGCGGAGCTACAGAAAACTCGGGATTACGATGGCCTGCTCTCACTCGAACATCGCCCGAGGCCTTGCGCCCGGAGCGATAAGGGAGACGCTGATGATTCGCATAACGGTTAGGCAGATCATCTCACGCTGGGGGATTCTCTTCATTCTGCTGGGAGCGGCATCCCTGGCATCCGCGGGCGAGGATTCGTTCGGCCTGGAGGAATATGCCGCTGCCTGGAAGCACTACGCGAGGGTCGTCTCAGGACGATTCCAGATCCATGGCGCGTTTCGTCAATTCGGCCCTGCGGGCGCGGTCTTCTCTCGAGAGGCATCTTACAACATCACGATCTCTGGGACTCGAATACGCTTCGAGGTAGATGCTGAGCATCTCATCACAGGTGACGAAGGCCAGCTCGCGATGCTGTCTGGTCCGGATCAAGCGGATCGCATAGGCGAATCTCTCTCGTCTGGATCGCTCCGAAAAGAACGACAGAGGTTATTGTATGTGGAAACCGAGGCACAGAACTACTTGTACTTGGATGACGGTCGTCAACTGCAAATCAAGACTAATCCCAGATCGGCCAAGAGCGCGGTCGAGTTCTTCGATCCGCGGACTTTGGGTTTGGCCGGTGCGCCCCGCCCAGAGACAGTCGCCAACAAATCCATTGAGATTATCTCCAGCGCGATTCAGTCCTTGTCTGGGCGAAATGCAATTCGCGTAGAGTTTCTCAACAAAGACAGTGTGCGCACGATCGTATGGCTTGACGAGGAGAGTAGGCTTGTTACCAGAATCGAGGGTGCGGCCCCTCTGGCTCAGGCCAACACTGTGACCGAGATTGAGTACCGATTGGATCCAGCCAGCAGCATACTCGTTCAACAGATGGCAACCACCCGGAACTACGAAGGAACCCGGCTTATCAGCGAGCGGGTCTGGACCGTTGCCAAGTCCGAGATCAACATGCCGATCGATCCGGAGGAGTTTATCCCGGAACGGTTCCATATGGCGAGGAATACCACGGTATTCGATGACAGCAATCAACGGCTGGTGGCTCTTTGGAATGGAGAGGCGTTCGTTCGGCCAGGGAAGCCAGACCTCGACCCAGCCACAATGGATTTCATCCATGGCTCTACAACCAAGCCGGCGCAATAGTGCTGGGGCCCCGTCCCCTTTCCCGGCATCCTGCTGACAATGCGCTGATTCGGCCGGTCCGACATTGTGGTTTTCTTGTCTCCTCCCGGTGGGCATGCGCAGTCAGGGGCCGTGTTGTTTCCCAGCGGTAAGTTGAGGCGGCCAGCGCTCAGTATCGGGGGGCGTGCGGGGGGCTGCCGGCATTTCCCGGTAGTTCCAAGTCACACCCACAGGAACCACAGGAGGAAGAGGGCGAGAAGGATCAGCAGGAGGATGGCCGCTCCGGCCAGCGGCTGGCTGAGGATGTCCGATAACGGGACCGGTTCCGCGGGCGTCTGCGACGTGGTGCCGCCCGTCTGGTCCGTGCCGCCGGTGTCACCGGTGCCGTCGTTGTCGTCCGTTGGGGTTTCGTCGGTGCCGCCGGGCGTCGTGGGTGTCGAGGGCGACACATGGATGGTCACGGTATCGACGGATGTGAACGTGCCCACGGATACCCGTAGCTCGAAGATCAGCTCCGTGTTCGCGCTGACCGTGGGAGCGACGAAGGTCGGGTTCTGCGCCGTGCTGTCGCTGAGGATGGCGTCGGGGCCGGCGGTCTGCACCCAGAGATAGCTTACGGTCAGACCGGCCGTGTCGGTCCCGCTGCCATCGAGTTGGACCGTGGCGCCGGCCAC
>JACQVT010000940.1 GCA_016209665.1 Planctomycetota bacterium
ACAGAAACACCGCGGCCGCGTTGGTCACGACGAACACCACCAGGAAGATCCGCAGGCGGCGCTGGACGGGCAGTCGGCCGAACGCCGGCCAAACGATCCGCACGCAGTCCGACAGCAACCGCGGCCAACCCGACAGGATGCCCACCAGCGTGCTGACCATGGCCGCCGAGCCGGCGATAAGGAACAGATACCCGCCAATCCGCCCCCAATGCGCCGAGAAAATGTTGGAAAGCGTGAGGGCGACCGCGTTGCCCTGGGGCACGAGTTCCGCCGGGCGGAGCACGCCGGCGCCGGCCAGACAAAAACCGGTGGTCACGGTGATGCCGATCACCGCGGCAACGGTGGCATCCATGCGGACGATCCGACACCAATCTCGCAGGCGGTTGCCGGCCTCCGGCGTCAGCCCGGCCAGGGCCGCCGCGTCCGCCGGCTGGCCCCACCCTCGGCCGGCGGCCATCCCGTAGCCCGCCCCCAGCACCCAGTAGCCGTACCACACCTGGCTGGCGAACCCGCCCGCCGACCAGCCCATCAGCGGCACGATTTCGTGCCACGCCGAGATGGGCCGGCCGATCTGCGCGGTCGCCCAGTCGGGGATGACGCGAGGTTCCAGCCCGAGCAGGCCCCGGCCCACGTCGGCCCACGGCGGCATCACTTGAAGGGCCACGTATAAGACACCCAGGACGATGATCGCGACCAGCGCGCTCATCACCATCTTGAGCACGTCGAACCGGCCCGACCACGCCACGCCGACCGCGAAGATCGACGCCGCCAGTCCCCATAGAATCCGTCCGTGCGGCAGGGGCGCCACCGCGTCCAGAAACACCCCCGCCACTTTGGCGATCGCGCCGATCGAGACGATGCCGGCCGGAAGCTGCACGGCCAGCACCAGCCAGACCAGCCAGTGTCGCGGCCCGGGGATGCGGTCGAACAGGTCGATCATGCCCTCGCCGGTGAGGGCCGTCCAATGGGCGCCGGCCATGCCGATGCAGCACTTGAGCAGGATGGCGAGGATGATGGCCCAGAGGACCGAGGTGCCGAGCAGGGCTCCCGTGCGGGTGGCCAGGATGACCTCGCCGGAGCCGATGTACTCAGCGCACCAGATGAAGGACGGCCCGACGACGGCCAGGACGGCCAGTCCGCGCGGAGCGGGTGGGATGCGCTCGGTCATGGGGGCATCATACTCGACCCGGTCACGGCGCGAAGCCGCGAGCGGGCCGGGTCATCCGCACCTGCGCCGCGAGTAGGCGAGGTGCACGCCAAAACCGAGGAGCGTTCCGATCGTCGCGAAGCCCACGCCGCCCGCGCACAGCGGCACGACCACCCGGTCCACGTCATCATCGACGATGGTCCCCACGCCCTGGGCATCGGCGATGGCGGCGTTGGTCGGGCTGGTGAGGTTGAGGGTGAAGGTTTCGTTGGCCTCGTGCTCGGTGTCGCCGCGGACGAGCACGTCGATGTCCTGGCTGGTCTGGCCCGGGAAGAACGTCAGGGTGCCGCTGGCGGCGTTGTAGTCCTGGCCGGCGACGGCGGTCACGTCGGCGGTGCTGAAGGCAACCGTGACCGTCTGGTGGCTGGCGTTCGACAGGCTGACCGTAAAGCGAATTCGTGCTCCCACGGCCCCCTCGGTGACCTGCTGGTCATTCACCGAGATCGTGGGGGCAGTATCGTCGTTCGTGATGGTCGCGACCGCCTGATCGTCGGCCAGCATTGCATTGACCGGGTTGCTGAGCAGGAGGAAGAATACCTCGTCGGGCTCGAACTTCGTGTCGCCGTTGACCGGCACGGTGACCGTCGCGGTGGTCTGGGCGGTTGCCGGGCCGAACGTTACCGTTTCGGCGACCTGGGTGTAGTCGTTATCGGCGGTGGTCGCGGTGGAGTCCGCGGTCGCCACGTCCACCGTCACCGCCTGGGTCGTCGCCGTCGACAACGTGAGCGTGAACGTCGCATCCACCGTGCCCGCGTTGCCCTCCGTGACCGTGACATCGCTGACGCTGATCGTCGGCAGGGCGACCGGCTCGCCGAGGATCCAGTCGTCCATCACCACCACGTCCGAGCCGGCCACCGGGTCCTGCGTCACGTCGGTGGCGCCCGCAGCGGCCTTGCCGCAGACGATGTGCACGCGGGCGATGACCGCGTCGGCGAACGAGACGCCCAGGAACGACAGGCTGGCGTTACCGGCGGTGGGCAGGACGTTGCGGCTGAGCAGCAGGTTTCCGCCGGCGTCGAAGAAGTCCATGCTGGCCGCGTCGGCGGTGTCCACGTCGGTGAACACCACGCCGAACCCGCGGGTCACCGCCGGCGTCGTCGAGCCGGGCACGAAGAACGTCACGTCCATGAGGTTGCTGACCAGGGGCGCGAACAGCCGCTCCGGCGAAAACGCCGCGAACGCCGTGCTGTACGTGGCGTTCAGGTTGTCGAACCGCACCGGGGTGGCCGTTGGGTTGACCGCGTCCGCGCTGACCTGGGACAGGATGCCCGGCGTGGTGAACTCGACGCCGCGGGCCAGGCCGTTTGTGTTCTGGTTGAAGAAGTTGCCCGGGAACCGGCCGGGGGCCGCGTCCGCGTCCGGCACGGCGTCCCAGTTGATCTCGCGTCGGCCGGAGCCGACGCTGCCGGGGCCGTTGGCATTCAGCGTGCCCAGCTCGGTTCGGAACGCGTCGACCTCGGTCTGGATGGCCGCCGCGTTGGCCCCCGTCGCCTCGTGGATCGTCGGCGTCTGGGCCGACGCTCCGACCGTTGTCGACAACACAACCACACCCACCGTCACGGCAGTTTTCCTGCGGATCATGACTCGCTCCTTATCGCTGGTTTGATGGTTGCTGCTAAGGGCCCAACTGCGCCAACACATAACACTATAGGCGGTCAGGGGTCAAGTTGCTATGTCGCACAGGAAACAAATGGAGAATGGAGAGTGGAGAATGGAGACAGGAAGAGGGGGAGAAGAGGACGCGGGGACGCGGGGACGCGGGGACGCGGGGACGCGGAGGGATGTAGCGC
>JACQVT010000928.1 GCA_016209665.1 Planctomycetota bacterium
CCTGTACGCCGCGATGGCCACGGCGGATTTCTACATTGAACACGCCTGCTCTAACGGGGTGCCGATGTGGGACACGGGCGCGCCGAATCTGCATCGCCTCGGCGATTACCAGAACCAGGCGGCTGATCCGTTCAATCCATGGGAGCCGGTGGACAGTTCCGCCGCCGCCATCGCGGCGCAAGGCTTGATCCGGCTGGGAAATAATCTGCGGTCGCGCAGCGAGCGAAATCACGGCGCGCGCTACCGTCAGGCGGGCCTTACGACTGCGCGGACGCTCCTCGAAGAACCGTATCTCTCCACGAATCCGAAGCACCAAGGCTTGCTGTTGCACTCGGTGTACCATCGACCGAACGGCTGGGACCACGTGCCGCCGGGCCGGCGCGTGCCCTGTGGTGAATCGAGCATGTGGGGCGATTATCATCTCCGCGAGGCGGCTCTCTACGTGCAGCGGGTGGTGGAGGCCGGACCGTACCTGACGTTCTTCGGCAACGGATGAGGGAGTCAACATGATCATCGCGGACCTGGGCAAGATCGACGGCCGGACGTACCCCGCCCGTCGGCGGACGCAGAACCTGGTCGGCGGGGCTTCGCCGATTCAGTTGAAGAGCTTCTGCATGGGCTACGTCACGCTGGACCCGCGCGGCGGCCAGGTGCCCTGGCACAACCAGGAGCAGGAAGAGGTGTACTTCATCGTCTCGGGCGTCGGCGAGATGTGCCTGGGCGACGAACGGCAGACGGTCGTTGCCGGCCAGGCGGTGCAGATTCCGCCCGGCGTGTTCCACCAGTTGACGAACATCGGCGAGCAGCAGTTGATCATGATCTACGTGTACGGTCCCGCGGGCGAAGTCGCCCACTGGCGGCAGGAGCTGAGCGGCACGCTGCCCAGAGCGGGCGTCGAGGCCCCGCCGCTGCCGGGCGGGGCCTGGCCCCAGTGCACGGACAAACCGCAGGAGAATTGATAGTGGAGAGTGGAGAATGGAGACACTCGTCCCAGGTTCCCGGCTCGCACGGGGATGAAGTAACCGTCAATCACCGAGGAACAGCATGGCCGCAATCAAGACACACACCGTGGGAATCATCATGAACGGCGTCACCGGGCGCATGGGGACCCACCAGCATCTGATGCGGTCGCTGGTGGCGATCATCCGGCAGGGCGGGGTCAAGGTGGGCACCGATGAGGTGATCGTGCCCGAGCTGACGCTGGTCGGCCGCAACGCCGCCAAACTGGAGAAGCTCGCGGAGATGTCGGGGGCCACCCAATGCACGACCGATCTCGCCAAGGCGCTGACCGATTCGGGCAACACCGTCTATTTCGACGCCCAGACCACCGACCGGCGGGTGGGAGCGGTCAAGCAGGCGATCGCCGCCGGAAAGCACATCTACTGCGAGAAGCCGACGGCCCTGTCGACGGCCGACGCCCTCGAGCTGCACCACCTGGCCGAGAAGGCGGGCGTCAAGCACGGCGTGGTGCAGGACAAGCTGTGGCTGCCGGGCCTGCTGAAGCTCAAGATGCTGCGGGACATGGGCTTCTTCGGGCAAATCCTGTCGGTGCGCGGCGAGTTCGGCTACTGGGTGTTCGAGGGCGACACGATCCCCTGCCAGCGGCCAAGCTGGAACTACCGCAAGGAGGACGGCGGCGGGATCATCTTCGACATGCTGTGCCACTGGCGGTACGTGCTCGACAACCTGTTCGGCGCCGTCAAGGCGGTTTCGTGTCTGGGCGCGCGGCATATTCCGAAACGCTGGGACGAGAACGGCAAACCCTACGAATGTACGGCCGACGACGCGGCCTACGCGACGTTCCAGCTCGAGGGCGGCATCGTCGCCCACATGAACTCCTCGTGGTGCGTGCGGGTGCGGCGTGACGATTTATTGACCCTCCAGGTCGACGGCACGAAGGGCTCGGCGGTCGCCGGTCTGCGGCAATGCTGGATTCAGCCCGCCGCCGCCACCCCGCGGCCGGTCTGGAATCCGGACGTCGACAGCCCCATCAACCACTTCGACGCCTGGACGCCCGTTCCCTCGAACGTGGAGTACGACAACGCCTTCAAGGTCGAGTGGGAGCTGTTCCTGCGCCACGTCGTCAAGGACGAGCCGTTCCGCTGGACGCTCAAGGAGGGGGCCAAGGGCGTCCAGTTGGCCGAAAAAGGCCTCGAATCCTGGCAGAAACGCGCCTGGGTGGATATCCCGGAGCTGTGATGCGGTTTTCGGAATCGCTATAATGGTGGACGGGGACAGGACAGCAGGAGCCACCACGATGAGCCCCGACACCGACTGGCAGAAGCGCGTTCGATCCGACCCGCAGGTACACCATGGTGACCCGTGCATCGTGGGGACGCGGGTCCCGGTCAGCGTGATCATTGGCAGTATCGCCGACGGCGACTCCTTTGAGCAGATCCTCTCCAGCTACCCGCAATTGTCGCGCGAGGACATCCAGGCCGCCCTGCATTTCGCGGCTGAGGCGGTCAATCGATTCGATCTCTCACCGTTGGCCGGCTGACCCAGCATGCCCTGTCGAATCAAGGTCGACGAGGATTTGCCGGCAGATGTGGCCGCGCTGTGTCGAGCTGCGGGACATGATGCCACAACAGTTGTTGACCAAGCACTCACCGGAACCCCGGATGCGGCGCCGTGGGAGGTGGTCCAAGGCGAGAACCGGTGGCTGTTCACCGCCGACAAGGGTTTTGCTGACCTGTTCCGCCGGTTCCCCGTTGCCCAAGGCGGACTCGTGTTGTTCCGATTACCTCGCGAATCCAGGCAAGGGTACCTTCGCTTGGCGAGCGATCTGCTCGGCAGGGTTCCACTGAACACCGTGCATGATGCGATCGTCGTGGTCCGGCCCGACGCCATCCGTATCTACCGGCTGAGGCGGGACGGAGCTACCGATAGTAATCAATGACGTACCGGTAATTCAGCAGGTAGTAGCCTGGGCCGGCAAGGTTGCCGCCGAACATGTTTTTGAAGAACTTGTACTCGGCGTGGGTGTCGAGGTAGAGGATGGTGTAGCTCTGGGCCTGTCCGTGCCAGCCGGATCGCCGGATGGGGGGGCTCGGAAAGACGGGGCTGATCGTCGGCCGGTAGAACAGGCGGTCGTACTCCAGGACGGCCTCGTAGGCGAAGAAGACCTCGCCGGGGCGTTTCCTGAACCTGCGGACCTCCCATTCCGGGTAGTCGGAGCGTCCGCTATTCCGTCCCAGGTGCAGGTAGTAACTGTTGCCGGTCAGGACGTGAACGGGTCGCCGTCCCAGGCCCGCTTTGTCCCACGCACCCGTCCGAGTTCCATCGGGGAACAACCTCGCCTCGGCCCGGTCCCAGTAGTCCAGGCCCTTGTCGGCCGGGCACGCAAACTCCGGCGTCGGCGTGTCCAGGCCGGCCCCGCGGTGCACGAACCCCGTCAACGGACGCACGAGCTTCTCGGGCAGCGGATTCCGGTCCTCGTCTTCCAGATACTGCCACAGCGCCCGACGGCCGCCATACTGCCACGGATACCCGAGGATTGGCCGCCAGTCGCCGCCCTCCTGGAGTTCCTCGGAGTACACGGGAACGTTGATCTGATAGATGCGCGACCAGTAGAGCTGATCGGCGGGCCCCGCGGGCATCCAGCCCCGATAGGCCTGGGCGTAGGCGACCATCCCGACGCCGATGTGATGGAAGTTGGTCAGGCAGACGCTGATCTGGCTCATCTGCCGGGCCTTGACCAGGCTCGGCAGCAGAATGACGGCCAGGAGGGCGATGATCGCCACCACGACGAGCACTTCAACGATCGTGAAGCCACCGGTTGACCGGTGACGCGAACGATGGCTCATTGCTGCGGCCCCGATGAGACCTGATTCGGGCCGAAATGCCCCACGACGCCATGATTATAGGCGCTCAAATGGCGTCGGAGTGCCGAAATGGGCACCCAGACGGGCTCACCCTTATTAGATCGGGACCCCGAGCGGGGATCAAGATGTCTTTTTTCGTCCGGCCAGGCTGGTTGCCCGACGGCTGGGCCGCGGCTTGACGTCCCCCAGGAACACCTGCGGCAGGGCGTCGATAAGGTCAGTGGCGATCAGCGAGACTTCACCCACCCGGACGGCGGCGCGGTCGCCGGCCAGTCCGTGGATGTAGACGCCCAGGATGGCGGCGTCCAGGCACGTCAGGCCCTGGCCGATCAGCCCGGCGATCACGCCCGAAAGCACGTCGCCGCTGCCGCCGGTGGCCATGCCGGGGTTGCCGGTTCGGTTGACGTAGACTGACTCGCCATCGGTGACGATCGTGCCCGCCCCCTTGAGGACAAGGACGGCCCGGGCGGCCGGATCGGTGTCCTGGTTGAGACGGCGAGCGGTTGCCACGGCCATGGCCTGGCGGTCGGCCTGGATCTGGCGCGTCGAGGTGGACAGCAGTCGGGCCAGTTCGCCGGGGTGCGGCGTGAACACCGTGCGCGGATGGGCGCGGCGGTCCCAGCCCCGGGGCCGCAGCACCCCGGCCAGATTGATCGCGTCGGCGTCGATGACGGTCGGAACCGACGACCTGATGCGGAAGGCATCGACGAGCGCCCAGAACCGTGCAGCGTATAGCGAACCGCCACCCGTGCCCACGCCGGGACCGACGACCAGGACGTCCGGCGGGCTGCCGCCGGCCGCGCCGCGGCCGATCAAGCCCCTCTGCCGAAGCGAACGGGTGGCGCCGGCGGGGTCGATCCGGCCCGCCCTCGTGGCGGGTAGCGGAATCGTGGTCGCACACGGGCACGCAGCGGCCACCGTAGGCAAGATCGGTTCCGGGACCGCGATCGTGACCAGGCCGGCCCCGCTGCGCAAGGCGGCCATGCCGGCGAGCGAGGGTGCGCCGGCCATGCCCACGCTTCCGCCGATGATCAGCACGCGGCCGAAGCTGCCCTTGTGGGCGTTGCGCTCCCGTAGCGGCAGCCGCGGACGGTCACGGATTCTTCGCGGAGCGGGCGGCATGGCGTGGCGACCTCGGGGACCGTGGGGCATGTTTGCGTCGGGATGCCGCGCGGACTGAAGTCCGCGGCTCGCCAACGTGTGCGGAGACTTCGGCGGCGCGGGCATCGCTGGCCCGGGCATCGCCGCCGCGGGCGACGGCCCGGCCGATCAGGGCGGCCATGTAGCCCGCGCCGAAGCCATTGTCGATGTTGACGACCGAGACGCCGGCCGCACAACTGTTCAGCATCGTCAGCAGCGGAGCCAGGCCCTGCAGGTGGGCGCCGTACCCCACGCTCGTGGGCACGGCGATTACCGGTGCCGAGACCAAGCCCCCGACCACGCTCGGCAGCGCCCCCTCCATGCCCGCGCAGACCACGATGGCCACCGCGTCGGCCAGTTCGCCCAGGTGGGCGAGCAGTCGATGGATGCCCGCCACGCCCACGTCGTAGAAATGGCGCGTGGGCTGGTCCATGATCTCGCAGGTTTCGCGGGCCTCCTCGGCCACCGGCATGTCCGACGTGCCGGCGCAGACGATCGCGACATAGTTGGCCCCGGCGGGCCCGCCGCCCGTGTGGGACCGGTTTCCAGCCGGTCCGATCTCATGGCCTTGGGATGGGCGCTTCGGCTGCCGAATGGTGATCGTCCGCGCGATCGCGTTGTAACGCGCGTTCCTGAACCGGCGCCGGACCGCCGCCGCCAGATCGGTCGAGACCCGCGTCGCCAGCAGATTGCCCCCACCCGCCAGCCGCCGCCCGATGATGGCCAGAACCTGCTCCGTCTGCTTGCCCTCGCAGTACACCACCTCGGGGAAACCGCACCTCAGGGCCCGATGGTGGTCCACCTTGGCGAATCCCATGTCCTCAAACGGCAGCCGCTTGAGAACGGCCAGGGCCTCCTCCACCGGCCGCTCCTGACG
>JACQVT010000936.1 GCA_016209665.1 Planctomycetota bacterium
CGGCAAAACCACAGTATATCGCGGCTTGAAGGCCTTTCCTATGCGCGAACCAAACGGCCGTCGCTTATTCTGGGGCTAGCAGCCGTCAGCCGTCAGGGGGCAGCCACCGATTGTGCGCCGCAGCCCACGTGGATCGGCGGAGCAATCGAGAGTCGACCTCGCGTCAACGGTCTTTCATCCGTGTCGATCCGTGTCATCTGTGGGCCAAACCTGCTTTCCGTCCGCAGCCCAACCAGGATGACCTCACGCCAAGACGCCAAGGCGCGAAGAAAGTCCGCAGATTCAATTCCTTGCGAGCCTTCCGTCTTTGCGCGAGCACGAATCTTCGTATGGCGCGTGAATCCTCAGGGCCGTCGGTGGTCGTCCCCGCGTCCCCGAGTCCCCGCGTCCCCGTGTCGTTGGTTTGCGGGCGCAGCCCGCCGGGCCGTTCCGCGGCCCCAGCCCGTCGCCGGATCACCGACCATGTTCCATCTACGGAGACCTGACCGTTCGTTTCATGGGAGGCGTCGGAGTTGGGCCACGACGGTCTTGTACTTGCCCATCGCCGCCGGAAAGGCCGCCGGGCAGGCAAGCGCCGTGGGCAGCCGCTCCGGTGTCGGCAGGTCATCGTACCGGCGGTTCATCGCGTCGGTGTCCGCGTCCACGCGGGCAAGGTGCAGCGCGGCCCGGGCACAGACGAAACGCACGGGCCAGGAATCGCGGCGGATCGTGCACACCCGCTCGAAGCCCGCAAGCCGCTCCACAAGCGACCAGTTCTCCGCCGGCACGATCACCACGTCGACGTCGGCCTCCATCATCGTCACCAATTCATCGAGCGATCGGTCCGGCAGATCGTAGCCCGCCAGCACGTGCCGTCCGGTGTAGACGGCGGCCACCGGGGCTTCCATGCCCTTGTTGTTGTGCAGGCTCATCACGATCACGTCCGGCGGCACGTGCCTTCGAACGTACCAGCCGGCCGCCTTGATGCCCGTGTCCGGCCGCAGTGTTCCCCACGGCACCGACACGCCCGTCAGCGCCGACCATCGGCCCCCGGCCAGGCAGGCGTCGATGGCCCCGAATGCAAGATGCCCCACGGCCAACACCGAAACCGCTGCCGTCGCCGCCCGGAGCCGGGGCCGACGGGCAAGCCGGCCATACAGCTCACAGGCCAGCAGCATTCCGAGCAGGGCCGCACAGTACACCGTCTCGATCACGTACCCCCCCACGTACCCGATGTGGTCCCAGTCGGCCACCAGCATGAACGGAACGAGGCTGCTCCAGGCCCACATCGCCAGCAGACCACGCCGATCCGCCGTCCGGCTTGTCCTCCATGAGCAGGTCGCATGAAGTAATCCCGCGGCCGCGATCACCCCGAAGAGATAGCCGAACAAGTCGATCCACATCCCCGGCAGCCGAACGATCTGGCCCCACCGCCAACCGCCGTGGCCCGCGCTGAACTTGGCGATGAGGTGCCCAAGCTGTCCGCCGCCGGTCCAGAGCCAACTCCCGAAAATGATCGCCAGCGCCGCCAGGCAAGGCAGCACGAATCCGACGACAAACTCCCACCCGTAGACCCTCGCGCCGACAGGTTTAGCTTGCTCCGCCCGGCGCCGCCATCGCGCAATCCAGACAACGAGCAGCGTCATCGGCAGTCCGAACGCAATCGCACTGCTCAGGCAATGGGCCGTCAGGGCCCCGCCCGCCAGCACCAACTGCCACCGCCGGCGATCCTCGCAATACGCGAGCGTCGCCCAGAGGGCCACCGCGCCGGTGAGCAGCCACGCGCTCATGTGGCTCCACGCGAAGTGCGCGTTCGAGACCATCGCCGGCAGCACCGCGCAGCAGACCATCCCGGCCAGCGCCTGCCGCCGCGTGCAGCCCAGCCGGCGCATGAGCGGCCAGGTGACGAGCACCTGGGCCAGGTCAAGCAGCGTGGTCAGGCTTCGGAATACAGACTCGGTCAGTGGCCATCCCAGCCGGACCGCCGCCTCCGCCCAAACCTTCGCCAGGATGGCCAGCACCGGCCCGTACGCGTGGGCGAAGATCCAGCGGACGCCCCCGCTGAACAGGACCAGATTCGCCATCTCGGCTTGGTCGGAGGACTCGAACGGGGCGTGAATGCCCCAGAGCCGCAGCGGCAGCGCTAACACCAACACGACGGCCAGGCCCACCGCGTAGACGCCGGCCTCACTGCGAACCGCCCTCCCGGCTGCCGACGCGGGCGTGCCCGATGCGGCCGGGGCAAGAGAGGGGGCGAGCGTGCTCATGACCGGGTTATCGGATGTAAGCCCGCCGGTCTTCATCAAATCCGGAAGAATCGTCCCGCGGTGCGCAGATTCTCGAAGTCGAGCCTTTCCTTCCCCGCGTCTCCGCGTCCCCGCGTCCCCGCGTCGTTCGGTTGCGGGCGCAGTCCGCGCTGAGGTGGAGCCGAGTCCTTCCGCAAGTGCCGCGGGTCATGCCTTGCGGTCGAACTGGGCGTCGAAGACGATGTCCGACCGCGGGAAGTCGAGCTTCTTGACGAACGCGCAGGCCTCGGTGGCCCCGAACTCGCGGTCCATGTTGGTGTCTTCCCACTCGACCGAGAGCGGCCCGTCGTAGCGGATGTCGTTGAGGGCCCGCTCGACGGCCTCGAAATCGATGCAGCCGCGGCCCAACGAGCGGAACTCCCAGTAGCGGTTGGGGTTGCCGAAGTCCAGATGCCCGCCGAACACCCCGGCCCGCGTCCGCGTGGACGACCAGTAGGCGTCCTTCATGTGCACGTGGTGGATGCGGTCGCGGAACTCGCGGATGAAGCCGATGTAGTCCACACCCTGATAGCCGAAGTGGCTCGGGTCGTAGTTGAAGCCGAATCGTCGGTGGCCCTTGATGGCCTCGATGGCCCGGGCCGCCGAGGCGATGTCAAACGCGATCTCCGTCGGATGTACCTCCAGGCCGAAGTACACGTCCTCCTGCTCGAAGACGTCCAGGATCGGCTTGAATCGCTTGGCGAAATCGGCGTAGCCGGCGTCGATCTGGCCGGGCATCACCGGCGGGAACGAATACAGCAGGTGCCAGATGCTGCTGCCGGTAAACCCGTTGACCACAACCTTCTTGAGCTTTTTCTTGGCGGCGGGGGGAGCGGCGTTAAAGAACGCGCGGGCGGCCCGGGCGGTGTTCATCATCTCGGCGGCGGCCCGCTTGCGAACACCCTCGGGCTTGCCGTCGCCCCAGACCGCCGCGGGCAGGATCGGCTTGTGCCGCTCGTCGATCAGGTCGCAGACCGCCTGACCCACCAGGTGGGCGCTGACCGCGTAGCAGTCGAGCCCGTGCTTGGCCAGGACCTCCCACTTCCGCTTGCAGTAGCTGCGGTCCTCCAGGGCCTTGTTCACGTCGAAATGGTCGCCCCAGCAGGCCAGTTCCAGCCCGTCGTAGCCGAACTTCTTGGCCTTCTTGCACATCTCATCGAACTTCAAGTCCGCCCACTGGCCCGTGAACAGCGTGACCGGTCTTGCCATACCACTCCCATCCTTTCGTATGTCGCACGAGACTTGTTACCGGCCTGCGGGCCACCACGCCTGACCCAGCTCTGCCCCGTACCGCCGGTCGGCCGGGAGGGCGAATGTTACCACGAGACGTGATTATGGTCCATATGCCGCCAGGATCGCGGCCGGGATTCCCGGGCGGGCCAGGCCGCGGAGCCGCAGCCGCTCCCTGATCCGCCCAAACACCGGCGAAACCCCAAACGTGTGGTGGGCCTGACGAACACCCGCCACCACGTCGGCGGCGGTCAAGGCACCCCTGCCGCCACCCACCGCGGCCAGCCGGGCCAGCCAGCCCACCACCGCCGGCAGCAGCCACAAGGCCGTCAGGCCGGCCAGCACGTCGCAGCCGAAGTAGCCCGGCCCCGCGAACGAGTGGGCGTCCAGCTTGACCCGCATGGCCCGGCACAGAGGTTCCAGGGCGTCCTCGGAGGCCGGACCGATGGCACTGACGACCGCAAAGGTGGTCGCCGGCCAGTCGGGTCGAACAGGCGGCACCCGTCCATCTGCCCGGGAGAACTGCCGGGCATAGCCATACCGCCGCCAGGAGTTCCGCAGCCGGGCCAACCGACCCGCCGACAATGACTCGGGATCGTCCGCTATCGTGTGCAGAAACAACCACTGCCGGAACAGCCGGATGGATTTCCGGCTCGGAGGTAGCGGCGGAGCAGGCTCGTCTGCGGTCTCCTCCGCTTGCTGCAGAGCAGCCGTCGTGAGCATCTCCATCAGCTCAACGAAGCGTTCGTCGCGGACCCGGTCGATGCGGGCACCATACAGCACGTCGAGAAGTTGGCACCCGATGCGCAGCCGGCGCCGCAACGGCTGGGCGGTCGTCTGCAAGATTCGGTCGAACGCGGCGGCGACGGCCAGAAACTCCTCGCCGGTGAGGTGACGGCCTCGGCCCCACGCAGGAATCGTGACCGCGCCGCCGGTAATGCCCGATTCCGCCGCAAGTCGGCCAACCTCGCTCGCGTGCACGGACAGCGTGCGCCCCCGGTTCCCGGCGACCGACGGACAGTCGAACCGCAGATCCACCCGCGGCCCGCCCACGCCCGGCACCGCCACGAACGGATACGCCCGGCACGCCAGCGGCTTGGTCTGCGCTCCCGTCTCGGCGTGGAGCCGGCACAGGTTGTCCTCGCCGAGAAACACGCACGCTCCATCTGCCCGCCGGGCCAGCCGCCACAGCCGCCGCCGCC
>JACQVT010000092.1 GCA_016209665.1 Planctomycetota bacterium
CGCGGGGGTAGACGTTCTCGCCGCCGACGATGATCAGGTCCTTGGCCCGGCCGGTGATGCGGATGTAGCCGTCCGCGTCGATGCGAACGATGTCGCCGGTGCGGAGCCAGCCGTCGCGGTCGATGACCGCCGCCGTCTCCTCGGGGCGCCTGTAATATCCCTGCATGACCAGCGGACCGCGGACGTAGAGTTCGCCCTCGGGGTCGTGGTCGTCGGTTGGCCGCGCGGGCTGAAGCCCGCGGCTCGCTGGGCTCGCGAGGACGCCACCGTTGGCGTCGCGGAGCTGCACCTCGACGCCCGGCAGCGGCGGGCCGACGGTGCCCACGCGGTGCGCCCAGGGCAGGTCGGCCGAGATGATCGGAGACGTCTCGGTCATGCCGTAGCCCTCGATGATCCTCATGCCGGTGCGGTCGAGAATCTCCTCGTATACCGGTCGCGGCAACGGCTCGCCTCCGCTGGCCGCCACCGCCACGTGGGCGAAGTCGGCGCGGCTCAGGTTCTTGAGCCGGGCCAGGGCGGCGAACATGCTCGGCACGGCGATGACGATCGTCGCCCGGTCCTGCACGATGGCCCGCTGCACGTCCTGCGGCTGGAAACGCGGGACGCACGTCACCGAGGCGCCGTGCACGACCGGGATGAAGTTGACCACCGTCAGCCCGAACACGTGAAAATTCGGGAGTACGCCCAGCAGCCGGTCCTCCGGCGTGATGCGGATGTGATCGACGATGGCCCGGCTGTTCGACGTGAAGTTTCCGTGCGACAGGCAGACGCCCTTCGCGTGGCCCGTGGTCGCCGACGTGTAGACGATGGCGGCCAGATCGTCGGGTCCGACGTCCGGCGGTGCGGGCCAGCAGCGCAGCTTCGACATCAGATAACGACGGGCCAGCCCAAGCTCCTCCAGGTACAGCACGCGGACCGGTATCGGGGCAAGCTGCTCGCGGAAGTGCGCCGTACCCAGGATCAGGTCGATCCCGGCGTCCTCGACGATGCGGGTCAGTTCCACCGGCTGCAACAGGTAGTTGAGCGGCACGAAGGTCCGGCCGGCCCACAAGACGCCCATGATCGTGCCCAGCCCTGCCCCGGTCGTCGGCAGCATGATGCCCACCCGCGGGCAGGACGTCTCCTTCAGGACGATGTCGCGGATCGTCCGGGCGAACGTCGCCAGTTGCGAGAAGGTCAGCTCCCGGGACGGGTCCTTGACCGCGGGTGAGTCCGGGAGCCGCCGGGCGGTGTCGATGAAGTGCCTTACGAGCATATCGCGGTTCCGAGTCGCCGGTCGTGAATTCGCCGAATGATATCGCACCCCGCGCGGGCGGGCAACTTTATCCGAGGCTCGTCCCCGATTATCCTACGCCGTGGGTGGCCGGTGGCGCACCGGGAGGAACGCGTGAAGACCTATCGATTCGGTCCACGAGACGCGGGATTGGCGGCGGTATCCCTGCTGTTGGCCGGCGGCTGCGCCACCTTACCCCCCAACGAACGGCAGGCCCTGATCGAGGCCTCGCGCCAATACGCCCGCGGCGACGTCAGCAGCGCCCAGCGGACGGCGGAGCGCATCATCCGCGACTACGGCCAGGCCGCCGAGATCGCCGAGGTCTATTACCTCCGCGGGCTCTGTCGGTTCAGCAACGGCCAGGACCGAACGGCGGGCGACGACTTCGAGCGGGCCATCAGCCGCAGCAAACGCAGCGACCTGACCGCGCAATGCACGGCCTCGCTGGCCGCCATCGCCTACCGCCGCGGCGATTTCAAGCGGGCGGCGGACCTGTACCGCGAGTCGGTCGGGCAACTGCGGGACGTGCCGCCCACCGATGTGATCCTGTACTGCGCGGGGGTCGCGATGCGGCGGGCCGGCGACTGGCACAACGCCAACTTCCAGTTCGCCCGCATCCTCAACCGGTTCCGCGACCGGCCCATCGCCGCCGACGCCCGGCGGGCGGCCGCCTGGCGGCATCCGTACTTCGCGATCCAGCTCGGGGCCTACCGCGACCGCGACAACGCCGCCAAACTCGTCCAGTCGATGCGGCAACAGGGTTTCGACGCCAGCCAGGAATACCTGCCCCGCAACGGCGAGTCGTTGTGGATTGTCACCACCGGCCATTACTCGACCCACGACGAAGCCCGCGCGGCCCTCGCCAACGTGC
>JACQVT010000083.1 GCA_016209665.1 Planctomycetota bacterium
GGACCTCCTTCTCGCGGCTGACGCCGTAGTGGACGATACTGTACAGCCGGCCGCTGAAGTTCGCTTTGAGGCCGTGGGTCAGGTGGCCGCCGTGGGCCAGGTCCAGGGACAGAAGGGTGTCGCCGGGGTTGAGCACGGCCATGTAGGCGGCCATGTTGGCCTGGCTGCCCGAGTGCGGCTGGACGTTCACGTGCTCGCAGCCGAACAGCTTGGTGGCCCGCTGCCGGGCGAGTTCTTCGGCCGCATCGACGAACTCGCAGCCGCCGTAGTAGCGCTTGCCGGGGTAGCCCTCGGCGTACTTGTTGGTCAGCACGGAGCCGACGGCTTCGAGCACCGCCCGCGAGACGTGGTTCTCGGAGGCGATCAGCTCCAGGCAGTTGGCCTGCCGCTGTACCTCGGCTACCAGCACGCGATGGACGTCCGGGTCCTGCCGGGCGACCGCGGGGAATTCCGACGACTGCTCCATGCTCACCATTCGCCCTCCCTTGTCGGCTTGCATTTCAGGGCATGTGATAGCCCCAATGCGGCCAAAATGCAAACGAAGACGCCGAATCGAGCGGGATCACGACCTACGATGGTCGACGTGGGTGCGTGCGATCGGTCATTTCAGAGCCCGGAGCGCAAGCGACGGGTTGCTCCGACAGGCGCGGGCCCCGATGTATCCGCGGCAACCCCGCGCTGGCGCTTGGGGCTCTGATGGGCAGGTGTGGAAACGTTCAATGGTCGGTTGGTTGACTGGCGGGCCGGGTGGCGGGTTTCTCGCCCGTGCGGAGCCACAGGCGCAGGGCTTTCACGTCGCTGTCGTCGTGTTCGAACCTGAGCGATTGCTGGCCCTCGCTGGACTCGCCGAAGTGCGACGACAACGCCAGTGAGAGGTACGGCATTGCGGCGGCGAGGTCGGATTCATCGCCCACCGAGCCGGCCATGCCTTCCCACAGCACGCGGCGGCCACCGGGGGCGGCGGGGTCAAGCACGTAGGCGGAGACGAACAGCGTGCGGTTGTAGCCCAGGTGGACGGCCCGGACCTCGGTACCCACGACGCCGAACGACGAGTAGTGGATGGGACCGTACGGCCCGTAGCCGTGGCCGTAGTAGTGACCGTACACCGGATAGGAGGTGACGCCGGTGCCCAGGTCGGTCACGTTGGCCTGCAAGAGGATGGCGAACTCGGCAGGCTGGGTGACCTCGACGCGGCGCAGGTCAGGATGGCGCATCTCGAGCGCCGCCGCGAACGTGTCGGCGAACTCCTGGAAGGCCAGCGAGGCCTCGGCCTGTTCGTTGACGGCGCGGATGACGTAGCGGGGTCCGGCCAGCCGCTGGCGCAGACCAGCGTCGGGCGCGACGCGGCAATCGATCTGCACGCGGACGGAGGTGGCACAGCCCGCGGACAGCGCCGCGACTATTGTGAGTGCATTCAGCAGGAGTGCATTCAGCAGGATGGAGCGCATGGTCTCACAATCATGTGGGACCGGCATCCAGCCGGTCATCCGGACCGGCAAGATGCCGGTCCCACACAATCTCACTTGTTGCGCTGCTCCAGCGGGACGTAGGGGCGTTGGGTCGGTCCGGTGTAAATCTGCCGCGGCCGGTGGATGCGCGACTCGGAGCGCAAGTGCTGCTCGCGCCACTGGGCGATCCAGCCGGGCATCCGCCCGATGGCGAAAATCACCGGGAACATGTTCAGCGGAATGCCCACCGCCCGCATGATGATGCCGCTGTAGAAATCGACGTTGGGATAGAGCTTGCGGCTGACGAAGTAGTCGTCCTTGAGGGCAACCTCCTCCAGCTTGCGGGCAATGTCCAGCAGCGGGTCGCTGATCCCGAGCTTGGCGAACAGCTTGTCGCAGCACTCCTTGATGATCCGGGCCCGCGGGTCGTAGTTCTTGTACACCCGGTGGCCGAAGCCCATCAGCCGGATCTTGGCGCTCTTGTCCTAGACCTTGGCCATACACGTTTCCACCGGCTCGCCCGACTCGCGAATCTGCGAGAGCATCTGGATCACCGCCTGGTTGGCCCCGCCGTGCAGGGGCCCCACAGGGCACAGA
>JACQVT010000095.1 GCA_016209665.1 Planctomycetota bacterium
AATGGCGCAACCCGAACATAGGCCAAACATTGACATGAGTGCAGGGAAGCGTGGAACAGAGATCCGAATTAGATGCGATTGCCCTGGGCATCCTTGCCCGCCTCTATTGTCCGCGGGACGCGACGAAGAAAAAGGCGGGCAGGGATGCCCGCCCCCCAAGAATCGCCCATGCAATCCCGCGGACAACTGCCACGCCCTCGATCGGCGCGGACGAGGTCAGCCATACTTCAAAACCCTGCAATTTTGTGGAAATCGCGTAGGCCCCCGCCTACACTCCGCATGGATCGTCCGAAACACCGGATGTTTGCCGGAGGGCCGGACCGTTCAATTCAAGTCCGTAGAGGGCCGGGCGGGAGGAGAGCCCGCCGCGAATTCACATGCAGTCATGGTTTCAGCCGGAGCACGGTTCTTCTTCGCCGGAAGAATAGTGCACGACGTGGGTCGGTGCGCCGTGCCTGCCGGGTTGAACTACCTGGAAGGGAGAGGATTCCATGCTTCGCAGACTCACCGCTACATCGTTGGCCGTCTGGGCCATGTGGGCTGTCGCCGGCAGTGTATACGCCGCCGACCTGATACCGGCGCCGCCGTTCAAGTTGAAGGACATCGACGCCTCCGTCGCGGCGGAGTTGAAGATCAACACCTTCACCGCCGCAAAGACCACCCACACCTGGGACATAACCTGCCCGGGCGAGACCAAAAAGCTCGGCATGATGAAGTTCGAGTACGCCCCCTACACGGGCGATTTCGACGGCGGAAACCTCAACAACTTCGGTGGGGCCATCATCCGCGGCGGGTTCACGAAGACCGACGAAGCTTGCGAGACGGCCCCCGGGTGGAGCTACCGGTGGCTCCAGCACCTCGTCATCAGCGGCGATCAGACGAGGGACACCATCGATGGCGACCCCCTGTATCCCGATTACACGCTGGCGGGTTTCGATGCCCTGCTGTTCGATGCCCCCGGCCGCGGGCCGCTCGGCACGAGCTTTACCAACCTGACTTGGCGGGCCGAGTCCGCCCTGGTCTGCGTGAAGGACAAGGCCATCAAGGTCATCGGCGCGTTCACCTGGGGTTTCAACATCGTCACCAACGAGGGCAACACCACGGTGACCGGGTTCTCGCCGCAAGGTTGGAGCAACACGATCCCCGCCGGGCTGTCCACCCGGTTCACCGCGGAGTACGGCCCCAGCGGCACCGTGGACACGGGCTGGACGCTCGAGTCGGGCTGCTGCTGCATACCCGAGCCGTCGACGCTGTTACTGCTGGCCGCGTGCCCGCTGCTCGCGCTGCGGCGCCGAGCCGCCTGAGCGGGGCCGGCCGGAAGAATGGAAAGGAAAGAGCCATGCTTCGCAGACTCGGAGTCTCGTTTTTGTGGGTGCTGATGGTCGCGTCGATCGCCGGCGCCCAGAACCTGCTGCCGGACGCGCCGCCGCCGGGGTACACGGTCCAATCGGTCCAGCCCGGCGCGGGGGTAGCGCTCAAGATCAACCGCTACACCGCCGAGAAAACCGCGCACAACTGGAACGTGAACTGCCCCGGCGAGAGCGAGAGACTCGGCACGATGCGGTTCGAGTACGCCCCCTACACGGGCGATCTCGACGGAGGGAACCTCAACGATTTCGGCGGGGCCATCATCCGCGGCGGGTTCACGAAAACCAACGACGAATGCGAGACGCCGCCGGGCTGGAGCTACCGCTGGCTCCAGCGCATCGTGGTCAGCGGGGATCAGACGGTCGACACCATCGATGGCGACCCGTTGTACCCCGATCATACCGCGACCGGTTTCGACGCCCTGCTGTTCGATTCGCCCGGCCGCGGCCCGCTCGGTACCGCCGCCCAGAACATAAGCTGGCGGGCGGAGTCGGCCCTGGTCTGCGTGAACGACAAACAGATCAAGGTCATCGGGGCGTTCACGTGGGGCTTCGACATCGTCACCAACGCGGGGACGACTTCCGTGAACCCGTTCCGGCCGCAGGGTTGGGCCAACGCCATCCCCGCGGGGCTTTCCACGCGGTTCACCGCGGAGTACGGCCCCAGCGGCACCGAGGACACGGGCTGGACGCTGGAGCTGGGGTGCTGCTGCATACCCGAGCCGACGACGCTGTTGCTGCTGGCGGTCGGGCCGCTGCTCGCAATGCGCCGACGGGCGGCCTAAGCTTGACTGGCAGAGACATGCCGGATTGGACGCGGGACAGATCATCGCATCGCCCTCCGGCGGGATGGGTGTCGGGGGACTGGTGCGTCCTCATGCTGGCCGGGCTTGCCGCCGCAACGGCAGCCCTCGACGGATGTCGTCCGGCCCCGCCCCCGGCTGCTGAATCCGCCACGATGACCACCACCCAGCCAGCCCTCGAAGGCAGCGACCAGAACCCGGTCGTCATCCTCCGCGAAGGCGGCGACCTGACGCCACGGCCGCACCCGTGGCGGATCATGGTCTTCGCCGACGGTCGAATCCGCACGCTGTCCACGGAACGACGGGTGCCGCCGGAGCGGGTCCGGGATCTATTGCGTCAACTCCGCCAACTCGGCCTGCCGGAGATCGACTCGGCGGGGCTTGTAGATGAGTTGAAGGCGGCCGGAGAGTTCCAGCAGATCATCGAGGGCGGCCACGGCTGCGTCACGATTGATTTGCGTGTGGACGGGCAGGACCACTCGGTGACGCTCGCGCATCCCGAGGTCTATCAGAAGACCACTGTTCAATCTGTGCAGCGCTTCTTGCAGGCGATCGCGGCCGTCCGCGCCCTGGCCGCCGGGCAGGACCAACCGTAACCGGCATGAAGGCCAGCCCCCGGCCGAGTCGGCACAATGAGCGTTGGGTGCGTTGCCGTCTTGGGGGGCGGGCATCTCTGCCCGCCTTCTGGTGCTCAATCCGCACAGTGGGCGTCGGGTGCGTTGCCGCTGCCGCTGAAGCAGACCTGGAACGTCCCGTAGTCCGCCGCGTCCACGTCTCCATCGCCGTCGAAATCCGCCTGCGTACAGGTGGCCGAGACCGGGTGCGGCACGCCCGGTCCCGACGAGCAATCCGCCAGCAGGTCAAAGTCGTCGGCGTCCACGTCGCAGTCGTTGTCGAGATCGGGGGCCACCTGAATACACAGGCCGGTGGCCAGACATGGGATGATGCCGGCGTGCAAATAGGTGACCCCGTCGGTGGTGCGGCCGATGGCCGGCTGCCCGACGTTCTGGAGCGAACCCGTCGCCGCGTCCGTCTCCGCGCCGCCCGAGACGGTCTGACAGTCGGCGAGCAGCCAACGGGCGGTCGGCCACACTGCAACCGCGGCCGCCAGCAGAATCATGAGCGATTTCGCGTTCGGTTTCATGATGCGATTTCCATTCTCACGCAAACACCACAAGTTCGGCCCTGTGCCGAGTCCGGCATCCCGGCCTCATTGCAGACTGACCAGCACCAGCACCAGCCCTCGGCCCTCGGCCAAGGGCGACATCGCCTTGCCCAGGATCGCCCCCTGGGCCTTGGCGTGGTCGGTCACCCTCATCGCGTGGCCGGGCACGTCGGACGTGGTGAGCAGATCGCCGGGCCCGATCGCGCCGGTCGACGCGTCGCACTGCACGTAGACCCGGCCGGTCAGAGCGACCGGCGAATGGCCGTCGGCCTTGGTGCCCTGCTGGCCCATCAACATGCCCGGTTTGACGCCGCCGGCCCCGCTGATGACGCCCGCCACCGTGCGGTCGTAGGCCTTCGTGCTGACCATCAGCTCGCCCACCTTCTCCGGGTGGATGCAGACGACCATGCCCGGCTCGGGTTTACAGTCGGCGACCGATGCGATCTCAAAGTGCTCCGACACGTCGCTGCCGCCGGTGATCTGCAATTCCTGGGTATTGATGCGCCCGTCGCCGTTGAAATCGGCGTCCAGCGTGATGGTGGTCGTTCCGTCGGCCTTGCGGAGGGCGATCTGGGCGCCCTGGCCGGCCGCCTCGGCGGCCGCGATCTCCACCGTTTCGTCGCCGGTCTCGTCGTACAGCGAGATCACGCCGACGTTCCCCATGCTGTTGCCGTCCAGCCGAATGGTGGTGACGTTGTTGGGCTTGTTAATCTCGATGCTCCCCGAGTTACCGTCGTCGCCGTCGATCGACACGCCCGGCCAGATGCTGGCATCCATGTGCACGTTCATGAAGCCCCCGCCGGCTCCGGCCGAACTCCCCACGATAACCGTCTGGTTGCCGAGTTCGTCATAACTGCGGAACACCCCGCCGCCGCTGCCGTTCTTGCCCAGCGAAGCCCAGGTGTCCCCGCCGATGGTGTCGACGACGTTCAGCGTGCCCTCGACATCGATCTTGCCGCCGAGGTCCCCGCGGAGCGAGATGCTTGAGCTGGTCGCGCCGTCATACAGGATGCAGTTGGCACCGCTGGCCGAGCCGTTAAACGTGGCACGAAGGCGCGCGTCGGGGTCATACAGATTCAGCACGCCGCCCGAGTTGTTGTTGGAACTCAGGAGGACGGTGCGGTCGTGGTTGACAGCATCCATGAGCCACAGCTCGCCCCAGGAGGGCCCGTAAAGACGGATGAGTTCGGCGCCATCGCCCGCGTAGGTGCTGATGCGTGCTGCTGACTCGTTCAGCGTGATCTCCTTGGTGCCGACGCCGGTGCGGTAGATGGTCAGCGAGCCTTCCGTGGAAGCGTCGCCCAGCTCGAGCACGTCGTCCAACTCCGCGCTGGCCACGCGGTTGACGCGGAAGGCGTAGGGCACGGCGGTCAAGGGCAG
>JACQVT010000096.1 GCA_016209665.1 Planctomycetota bacterium
AAAGAACGGCAACAAGTTGCCTTGGTCCTGAAGAACCCCCGGTCCTGAAGAACCCTCCGGTCCTGCAGAAGCCCTCGCCCCCGAAGAACCCCTCGCCCCGACTGTCACGGACCCGGCCACGTCGGCGCGGTGGTTGGAGTCAGCTTACGCCAGCCCGTGGCGTCGAGCTTGCGGAAGGCCGATGTCACGTCACTACCCTCGTAGAATGCGATGACACCGCGAAGGCGCTGCGTTTCGTCGGGCTTGCAGTCCGGGAATTGCGGGTCGGAGTGCAGGCAGGGCACCGGCGGGTTGAGCCACAGCTTCTCGCATGGCTCCCACGCGGCGATGACGTATCGCTTGCCATCCGCGGAGCGGCAAGCGGTGTAGGGCTTGTCGTTCACCCGGTCTTCCTTCGTGGCGGTGGTGAAGCCGATCATGCCCTTGAGCATGTTGCACATCTGCACGCGAAGGCCGGTCAGGGTCTGCGGCGTGCCGTTGGTCAGCCACATCTCGAACCAGACGGCGTCGTGACGGGGGACGACCTTGGTGCCGAACTTCACGGCGTTGGGGAGCTTCCGCTCGAAGTCCAGGGTGCCATCCGGTCGACGATTCCATTCGAGCTTCTCCAGCTCGATGCCCTGCTCGGTCCAGACCGTAGGTCGGTGCGTGTGGGCCAGGTACAGCAGGCTCCCGTTGCACCAGATGGCCTCCGGAACGTCGGCGACCAAGTAGCTGCGGTCATCCCAGGGGGCGAAGATGCTGACCTTGGTCTCGCGCTGGGGCTCGACGGCTCCCTCGAGGAACCCGATCCGCGGATGCCGCCCGCCGGGATAGGGCAGCACGAGCAGCGGGCCCGACGCCGGGCGGGCCGGTCGATTCTCCTCGCGGATGTCGAACCGCCGTAGCGCCGAGGTGATTTCCGGCACGCTCATGCCGGTGGCCGCACGAATCTCATCCGCGGCGAACCGGTGATGCCACAGCATGTTCTCCAGCCAATACCGCAGCTCCTCGTCGTTGGCCGGCCGTCGGACGTTGGGCACCTCCGCCGGCCGCGTCGTGGGGGGCGATGCACCCATCGCCGAGGAGGCTAAGGCCAGGCTCAAAACGGTGATCACCCATCGGCGTCGCGGCATGGCGGCAATGTACACAGCCGACGCGGTGGACGCCAGATCCCAAATGATGGATAATCCGGCCGTCCTGCTTCGGGCTCAAAGACGTAATCGAACACCCCCGATCGAAAGGAGCCACCATGTCCTCCGCACCCAATCCGGCGCCGACGCCAGGACCGTTTCACTTCGATCGCGTCGGCGATCTGACCGCGCTGCGGCGCGTCCTGGAGTCACACGGTTACGTCGCGGCCAAGGTGGCCGAACTGGCTGCGGTGTCCGGTGGTTCCCAGGACCCGGTGACGGCCATGCTGGACGTGGCCGCCATCCTTCGCCGAACGGCCGACCCCACGCCGCTCAACACGCTGATGCGGCTGTTCGTCCTGGCTCGGGCGGTACCCGAGGACGCCGCCCGGGCCGCCCTCGCCCCGCTGGACCTCGAAGACCTGCTCACCCTGGGCCTGCTTCATCGTGACGCCGAGGGCGTGCGGGCCGAGGTGGCCCTGATTCCCTTCGAGGATCTGTACATGGCCCGGGACTTCTGGCCGCACGTCAGCGGTCGCTTCGGGCAGCCCGACTACGTGCTCGGCATCGGCCCCACCACGCTCGCCGTCGCCAACGTCACCGTCCGCCGCCAGGTGGGCCGGGCCCTCGACCTGGGCACGGGCTCGGGCCTCCACGCCCTGCTCGCCGCCCGCCACGCCGATCACGTCATCGGCACCGACATCAACGCGCGGGCTCTGAACGTGGCCCAGTTCAACATGCGTCTCAACGGCGTGAGCAACGTCGACTTGCGTGAGGGGAGCCTCTACGAGCCGGTCGCGGACTGCCGGTTCGACCTCATCGTCGCCAACCCACCGTTCGTGATCTCGCCCAGCTCCGAGTTCCAGTTCCGCGACAGCGGCCTGCCCGGCGACACGCTCAGCGAGCAGGTGGTCCGCGGTGCGCCGGGGCGGCTGAACGAGGGTGGGTTCGCCTCCGTGATCTTCAATTGGTGCCACCAGACCGAGCGGGACTGGGTGGATCGGCCCCGCGAATGGCTGGCCGGCAGCGGCTGCGATGTCTGGCTGCTGCATTCCTACACGGCCGAGCCTCTGGGCTATGCCGCTGGCTGGCTCCGCGATTCGGGGCTGTCTTACAAGTCGGACTACGCCCAGGTCCTCGATGAATGGCTCGCCTACTACGATCGGCTGAGCATCCGCAGGATCAGCTCCGGATCGCTCGTGATGCGCAAGCGCGCGAGTGGCCCCAACTGGTTCCGGGCCGAGCCCGCGCCGGCCGAACGGCCCCGCGGCTCGTGCAGCAGCCAGATTCAGCGCGTCTTTGCCGCCGAGGACTTCCTGCGGACGATCGCCAACGAGCCGCAACTGCTGGATGTGCGGTTCATCCTGACGCCGGAGCACGAGTTGCACCATGCCCTCCGCGCCGACGACGGCCATTGGGTCGTCAAGAACTCCATCCTTGAGCAGACGCAGGGCTACGCCCTCACCCGCCAGGTCGACCGCCTCGTGACCGCGATCCTCACCGGCTGCGACGGTGAGCACACCGCCCGCGAACTCGCGACCCGCGCCGCCGCCGACCTCGACCTCGACGCCGACCGCGTCCTCACCTCGGCCCCCGCCGTCTTCCGCAAGCTGTTCGAGACGGGCTTCCTGACCGTGGCATAGCCACCGGCTTCGCGCTGGTACCTGACGCGCCGTGCACAGCCATCCAGCGGAGTCTTCGCAAGCCGCGCAAACCCTCGAGGTCACCCCTGTCCTTGCTTCCCCGCGTCTCCCCGTCTCCGCGTCCCCGCGTCCTGGGGTTGTGAGCGCTGTCCGCAGTGCTGGCTCAGGTCTGAGTGAA
>JACQVT010000097.1 GCA_016209665.1 Planctomycetota bacterium
CTGTCGGACCGGGCGACGGAAATGGGCATCCTCGAGACGCTGGAGGCTGAGGACCCCGACCTGGTCGAGCAGATCCGCCGCCTGATGTTCGTGTTCGAGGACATCCTGCTCCTCGACGACCGGGGCATCCAGGCGGTGCTGAAGGAGATCGAGAACGATGAGCTGGCCTTGGCCCTCAAGACGGCGAGCGAGGAGATGAAGGAGAAGATCTTCCACAACATGTCGGAACGGGCGTCGCAGTTGATCAAGGAGGAGATGGAGTACATGGGGCCGGTGCGGCTGAGCGACGTGGAGGCCGCCCAGCAGCGGATCGTGGACGTGGTGCGGCGGCTGGAGGATGCGGGCGAGATCATCCTGCAGGGACGGGGGGAGGCGGACGTGGTGGTGTAACGCGGTCGCGAGGGACGGGTTGACGGGATGCCGAAAGCGACACGAGTCATCAAGGCGAACACGGCGGCGGGCATGCCCGGCGCTCAACTGCGGGCGTTCCGCCTGAACGACGTGGTGGAGGAGGCCAAGGCGTTTGTAGCCCGGGCTCATGCCGAGGTGGAGCAGCGGCTGCGACAGGCGGAGACTCGGGCCCGCCAGATCGAACGGGAGGTCCGCCGGCAAGCCGACGAGCGGGGGTACCGCGAGGGCTACGAGCGCGGTCTGGCGGAGGGTCGCGAGGCCGGCCACTCAGAAGCGTTCGAGGCGGCCCGAGCTGCGTTCGCGGAACAGCAGGCCGGGTTGGTCGCGTCGTGCCAGGCGATCATCGGGGCCGTCAACGCCGACCGCGAGGCGTGGCACACCACGGCCCGACAGGACCTGATCGACTTGGCGCTGGCGGTGGCACGAAGGGTGGCCCATCACGTGGGCCGCGAGCATCGCGAAGTGGTGCTGGCGAACCTGGAGGAGGCGGTGCGGCTGGTGGGCGCGCGGACGGACGTGGCCATTCTCGTCAACCAGCGGGACGCGGAGGCGGCCCGGGCGTTCGCCAAGACGCTGATCGACATGCGGGAGCAGTGGCAGCGGGTACGGGTGGTCGAGGAACCGGAGATCTCGCCGGGCGGCTGCCGCGTGCAATGGGGCAGCGGCTCGATCGACGCGACGCTGGACACGCAGCTCGACCGCATCGAGGCGGCCCTGAACGCCGGGACGGACCGCGGACCACGGACCACGGAGTGAACGTGAACACGTTTGCCAGAGAGATCGAGCGGGTCGACGCGATCTGCGCACCGGCGCTGGTGGGCAAGGTGTCGGACGTTGCCGGGCTGACGGTGACGGTGACGGGGTTGCCGGCGGCGACGGGGACGATGTGTGCGATTCGCCTCAAATCGGGGGGCGCGATCGACGCCCAGGTGGTCGGGTTCCGCGACGACCGGACGGTGCTGATGCCGCTGGGGGACCCGTTGGGCATCGCCCGCGGCGACGAGGTGGCAGCCGAGCCGGCGGAAGCCCGGGTGGGGGTGTGCGAGGCGTTGTTGGGGCGGATGCTGGACGGGTTGGGCCGGCCGATCGACGGCGGACGGACCCTGCATTACGAGCAGTGGTACCCGCTGTACCGCACGGCCCCGCCGGCGTTGACCCGAACGCGCATCCGCCATCCGATCGCCACCGGCGTGCGGGCGATCGACGGAATGGCCACCGTCGGCCGGGGGCAGCGGATGGGTTTGTTTGCCGGCACGGGCGTCGGCAAGCGCGTGCTGATGGGCATGATCGCCCGGAACACCGACGCGGACGTGGTGGTGTGCGGGCTGATCGGCGAGCGCGGTCGCGAGGTGCGGGAGTTCATCGACAAGAACCTGGGCGACGAGGGCCGGCGTAAGACGGTGATGGTGATCAGCACGTCGGATGAGTCGCCGGTGCTGCGGGTGCGGGCGGGGTTCGTGGCCACCGCCGTGGCCGAGTACTTCCGCGACCGCGGCGGCCACGTGCTGCTGCTGATGGACTCGGTGACGCGGCTGGCAATGGCCCAGCGGCAGATCGGGCTGGCCGCCGGTGAGCCGCCGGCCACCAGGGGCTACACGCCGAGCGTGTTCGGCCTGCTGCCGCAGTTGCTCGAACGGGCGGGCCAGACCGAGCGTGGGAGCGTGACGGGCATCTACACCGTGCTCGTCGAGGCCGACGACATCAACGACCCGATCGGCGACGCGGTGCGGGGCATCCTCGACGGTCACGTCTGGCTGAGCCGGTCGCTGGCGAGCCGGGCGCATTACCCGGCCGTCAGCGTGACGGACAGCATCAGCCGGGTGATGCCGGACGTGGTGGACGGGCAGCACGTGTCGGCGGCGTGGACGGTCATGCGGGCGTTGGCGACGTGGAACGAGATCGAGGACCTGGTGAACATCGGTGCGTACGCGAGCGGCACCAACCCGCAGTTTGACGCCGTGATCCAGACGCGGCCGGCGCTGCTGGCGTTCTTGCAGCAGGCGGTGGACGAGCGGGTCAGCTTCGCCGAGACCCGCAAGCGGTTGCTCGCCGTGGCCCAGCAGATCGAGGAGACGACGGGCCGGCTCACTCAGCGCAAGGGCGAAAAGGCGCGGGTGTGAGTGAGGCGTTGCGATGGCCAAACGGTTCCAGTTCCGGTTCGAGACGCTGCTGAAGGTTCGGCGGCAGCGCGAGGACCAGCACAAGCGGATCGTTGCCCAGCGGCTGGCCCAGATCGCTGAGGTGCAGGGGGAACTGGCGAAACTGGAGCGGCTGACGGGCGAGGGCATGGAGGCGATCCGAAACGTGCAGCGGACGGGGCGGATCGACCTTCAGCAGGCGATGGCCCAGCGCGGCTGGGTGGCGCACCTGCACAAGGCGGCGCTCGATGCCCGGGCCCGGCTGGGGGGACTGGAGGCCAGGCTGGCCCAGGAGCGTGCGGCGCTGGCCGAGGCCGCCACGCAGCGGCGCATTCTGGAGAAGCTGAA
>JACQVT010000089.1 GCA_016209665.1 Planctomycetota bacterium
CCGACGGCAGCGTATCAGCGGGCGGCCAACCAGACGGATTCGCAGTACGACATGCTGGCCCGGCTGGCCCTGCCGCACGAGGCATTTGTCGAGTTGGCCGCCTACGCGGGCGAGTGTGGGGTGGAGTTCCTGGCCACGCCGTTCTCGGAGGCGGACGTGGAATTCCTGGTTTCGCTGGGCGCGCGGGCGCTCAAGATCGCCTCGACCGACATCGTGAACGGCCCACTGCTGGACGCGGCGGCGAGGTCCGGGCTGCCGGTGGTGCTGTCGCGAGGGGCGGCGGACTACGACGAGATCGCGGCGGCGGTGGGTCGGCTGCGAGGCGGCGGCGTGGGGGCGCTGGCGCTGCTGCACTGCGTGAGCAGCTATCCGGCGCCGGAGTATGAAGCGAACCTCGCGGTGATCCACGTGCTGCACGAGACGTTCGACTGCGTGGCCGGCTTCAGCGACCACACCGAGTCGCTGACCATCGGCGGATACGCGGCGGCGGCGGGGGCGCGAATCATCGAGAAGCACATCACGCTGGGCCGTTCGCGGCACGGGCCCGATCATGCTTTCTCGCTGGAGCCGGAGCAATTCGCCGAGTACGTGCGGAACATCCGGCGGACGGAGATGCTGCTGGGCCACGGGCGGATCGTGGTCAGTCCCTGCGAGCGCGAGGTGAGGCAGTTGTCGCGCGGGAGCGTGGTGGCGGCGCGGGACATCCAGCCCGGCGACACCTTGACCGCCGACATGTTGACGGTCAAGCGGCCCGGCGACGGCATCAGCCCGATGGTCATCCATCTGCTCCTGGGCAAGCAGGCCCGGCAGGCGATCCCGGCCGATGCCGCGGTGACTTGGGAGGCTCTGGTCTGAGTGCTTAAACGAGCACATCGAGTCGCAGTGATCACGGGGACCCGGGCGGAGTTCGGCACGCTGGAGCCGGTGCTCAAGGCCATCGCGCGTCGGGGGCAACTCGCCAGGGCGGTGCCCTTGGGCGTAGCCCGGTTGGACAGCCGGCTGATCGTGACCGGCATGCACCTGCTGGCGAAGTTCGGGCGGACCATCGACGAGATTCGCGGCAAGGGATACCGCATCGACGAGACGGTGCGGATGCAGACGGGCCGGGACGACGCGGTTGCCCAGGCGGCAGCGGTGGCCCGGGGCGTCGACGGCATCGCGGCGGCGCTGGACCGGCTGGGCTGCGACATCGTTCTGGTGCTGGGCGACCGGATCGAGGCGTTCGCGGGAGCGTGCGCGGGGGCGATCACCCGCCGGGTGGTGGCGCACAGTCACGGCGGCGACCGGGCGCCGGGCGACATCGACGAGCCGCTTCGCAACGCGATCACGCGGCTGGCCCACGTGCACCTGGCGGCGTCGCGGGACGCGGCCAGGCGACTGATGCGCATGGGCGAACCGCAGGAACGGATCCACGTTGTCGGGGCGCCGGGTCTGGATGCGATCCGCGACTTTCGCCGGGCGGAACGACGCTCGCCAGGCCGGACCAGCCGCCGCCTCGCGGAGCTGATCGGCACCGTGGCCGAGCAGCGCTATGCGGTGTTGGTCCAGCATCCGTGCGGCCGCGACCCGGAAACCGAGGCCAGCGTCACGCGGAGGGCGATCGGGGCCATCGAACGCGCCGGGCTGGCGGGGGTGGCGATCTGGCCGAACAGCGATCCGGGGCACGACGGCATCATCCGCGAGTTGGGACGGTTGACGGGCCGCCCGGCCTGGCGAGTCTTCCGGTCGTTGGTCCGAGAAGACTATCTACGGCTGGTCCACCGGTCGGCGGTGCTGGTTGGCAATTCGTCGAGCGGGATCATCGAGTCGGCGAGCCTGGGCGTCTGCGCGGTGAACATCGGGGGGCGTCAGGCGGGGCGGTTGCGGTGTGGCTCAAGCGTGATCGAGGTGGATGAGACGGCCTCGGCCATTCAGAGGGCGATAACATCTGCTCTGGCCCGCCGCAGGCCGGACCCCGGCAAGTCCGTCTATGGCGATGGGCGGGCGGGCGAGCGGATCGCACGCATCCTGAGCAAAGTCCGCGTCGATGATGCCACGCTGCGGAAGGTGCTTTCTTATTAGAGTGCATCCTAAAACCCGTGTGGGACCGGCTTCCAGCCGGTCGGTTTTCAGGGTTTTAGGATGCACAGTTAGACGTTGGCGGACCTGGAGGTTTGAAGAGCGAAGCTAAACCTCATGTTCGGGCGGGACGATAACTCAGCGGGGTGGCCTTGGTGTCTCCCTGGCGGCCCCGGTCCCGGACCCAACGAGGACACTGTCCGATGCTCAGCACATCCGTAGCGGCGGACCCGGCCCAGGTCATCAAGACTGCCCTCGCGAAGATCGGAGACATCGCCACGCTGCCGGAGGTGACGGCGAAGATCATCTCGGTGGTGGACGATCCGAAGAGCACGGCTCGCGACCTGCACAACATCATCAAGAACGATCCGGCCCTGTCGACCAAGATTCTGAAGGTGGTGAACTCGGCGTTCTACGGGCTGCCGGGGCAGGTGTCCGAGATCGACCGGGCGATCGTGCTGCTGGGGCTCAGTGCCGTCAAGAACATCGCGATCTCGGCGTCTATCAGCCGGTTGTTCACCTCGGACCGCATTTCGGATCGGTTCAGCGCCCGGGACATCTGGAAGCACAGCGTGGCGGTCGCGGTGACCATGCGGCAGTTCTGCGGGGTGATCGGTAAGCGGCCCTTCGCCGAGGAAGCGTTCCTGGCCGGCCTCATTCACGACCTGGGTCTGCTGGTCGAGCGCCAGGCATTTCCCGAACAGCTCAAGGAAGTGATCCGGATCGCGGGGGAAACGAATCGTCCGTTCTGCGAGGTCGAAGCGGAACTGATCGGGGCGGACCACCAGGCGCTGGGGGCGGCACTGGCCGCCAAGTGGAAGTTCCCGCGCGGCTTGCAGACCATCCTCGGGTATCACCACCGCATCGCGAACCTGGCCGATGACCTCCGGTTCGCGGCCACCTTGGCGTACATCGCCGACGTGCTGGTCTGCCACGAACGGATCGGGTTCCACCTGACGGCGGACCAGCAGCCGCTCGATGATACCCTTCTGGAGTCCGTCGGGCTTTCGGTCGACGACTTCAACGCCGTCCGGGCCG
>JACQVT010000090.1 GCA_016209665.1 Planctomycetota bacterium
CCGCCGGGTGACGACGATCAAGGAGGGCGAGGTCGCCACCGGCAACCACGTCAAAGCCAAGGTAGTCAAGAACAAGGTGGCCGCCCCGTTCAAATCGGCCGAGTTCGACATCATGTTCAACGGCGGCATCAGCACCGAGGGCGACCTGATCGACATGGCCATCGCCGACAACGTCATCGAGAGGACCGGGGCGTGGATCAGCTACGGGCAGGTGCGCATCGGCCAGGGCCGCGAGAACGCCAAGCAGTTCCTCCGCGACAACCCCGACCTCGCCGACGAAATCCGCCGCAAGATCCTCGCCATCCGCCTGCCGTCAGCCAACGGCCAGAGCGCCGCGACCTCAACGACATCGAAGCCGGCTAAGGCCGCCGAGAAACCCGCCGAGCCGCACGACCCGGCGAGGGCGAAAACGCCCGCACCGCCGGTGAAGGTCATGGCCAAGGCCCGAAAGTGAAGGTTGACTCCGCTGCGAAGGCGATACCGGACAAGCGATCGCGTGTGATTTCGCTTGGTGGACGATTGATGCTGGTCAGTACTCGCGGTCCTTTTTCTGGCCCGGCATGGGCACGGGGTAGCGGCCGTCGGCCTCCGGCTGGACCGGGGCGGGCGAGTCGGGCGTCAGCTTGTCCAGGCCCGGCGCGAACTCGTGCTCGCAGTTGAGGATCTGCTCGAACGTAATCTCCTGTCCGGTATGAGCGGCCATGCGGCCCATGGACGTCACCAGGCTGGCCTCCACGCCGCGTTTCACCTCGTTGTACGGCTTGTCGTTGCGGATGGCGTCGACAAGATCGTTCCATTCGTTCTGATAGGGATCTCCCTCGCCCTCGTTGACCTTGGATTCCCAGATCATGTCCGAGGGTTGCATGCTCTGGCTCTTGTGGAGGCTGGAGGGCATCCCGCAATCGCCACCCCTGGAGACGATCGCCGAGCCTTTGCTGCCGTGGAGATAGCTCGAGTAGATGTCGTTGCAGCCGTTCATGCAGCGGCCATCGAAATTGAACTTGGTCCCGTCCGCATACGTGTACTCCACCGCGTAGGTATCCAAGTTCTGGTCCACGTAGGTGACGCCTTCGGGACTCTGGCGGTAGTGGCGGCCGCCCAGGGCCTGGGCCTTGACCGGCCAGGCGTTCATCATCCAACCCAGGTGATCGATGATGTGGATGTAGAAGTCGCTGTAGTTCCCGCCGCCGGCCCAGAGGAAGCTGTGGAACCGCTGGATCTGGTACATCAGGTCGCTGATGCCCGCCGGCTTGGGCAGCGAGGCGAAGGCTCCGATCGGCCCGTGCATCCGATATCCCCGCTGCAGAATGATCTCTCCTATCTCACCGTCGTGCACGCGATTGGCCAGTTGCTCCAGGGCCCGGCTGTGCCGGGACATCAGGCCCACGCCCACCTTGAGGTTCTTGCCCGTCGCCTCCTCGGCCAGCTTGAACATCCGCCGACTGGTCGGACCGTCGACCGTGACCGGCTTTTCCATGAACGCGTTGAGCCCCTTGGCGATCGCGTAGGTGAAGTGGACCCACCGGAACGCGGGCGGCGTGCCCAGGATCACTACGTCGCCGGGCTTGAGGCTGTCCATCGCGTGGCGGTAAGCGTCCAGGCCGATGAACTGCCGTTCCGCCGGAACGTCCACCTGATCGGCCAAGCCCTTGGTGAGGCTGCCGAGCGAACTCTTGAGACGCCGGTCGACGACGTCGGCCATGGCCACCAGCTTGATGGGGCCGTTCTTGACCGACAAGGCGTTGTCCGCCGCTCCGGTGCCTCGTCCGCCGCAACCGACCAGGGCCAATTGAATCGTCTCGCCACCCCCCGCGGCGTACACCTGTGGTATCGCCACACCCGCCAATGCCGACGCACCGGCCAGGCGGCCCGAGGTTTTGATGAATTCCCGACGCGACGTCGAACGTCCTGATTCTTCGCTCATGATCTGGACTCCAATAGAGGGACTGTTAGCCGCGGGGCATTATACAGACCCGGCGGGTGCAACGTCAGAGGGACTGGTCACCCCGTCCCGAGGGCCGCACGACCACCTCGGCGGAAAGGGGGGCCGGGGCCGCGGGTCGAGTTTCGCTCACCAAACAGGCCGCAAACGGCCGACAATAAACGGCTGGTTGCGCGCTGGAGATGTACCGTATGGAATACGCGGCCATGACCTTTTGGTTGTTCGTGATCGTTTTTTCCGCTTTGGGCGTGCATCGGCTGTGGAGTTCGCTCGTCCAGCCCAAGATCGTCAACTCGCTCCTGTTGCCCGGCACGCTGGTGGCTCAACTCGGCCACATCCTGGGCCTGCTCGTCACCGGCGGCACGGTCAACAACACGACGCTGGTCAAGGACGACGACTCGGGCGAACCGGAAACCGGCGGCGACGCCAAGACCAGACTGCCCGTGGTGGGGTCCATCATCACCGCCTTGCTGCCGATGGCCGGCTGTGCCGTCGCCATCTACTGGACGGCCCACTATCTCGGGGCCCAGATCCTCGAGGCGATGAAGGCCTCCCAGTTCAACCAACTGCTCCTGCCGACCAGTCTGCCCGCGTTCTTCACGACCATCCGCGGCGTCCTCTCGCTCGTCGAGCACCTTGTCGCCGTCGTCCGGGCCAGCGACCTGCAGAACTGGCAGACGCTCCTGTTCCTGTACCTCGTCGTCTGCCTGACCGTGCGGATGGCCCCGCTGACCGGCAACCTCCGCGGCTCGCTCGGGGCCATCGGGTTGTTCGGCATCATCGCGTTCCTCGTCGGCCAACTGGCCAAGCCCGAGGCCGGCGCCTTCGGGTCCGCTTGGCCGCTCATCGTCTTCTGCGTGGCGGTGCTGCTGTTCCTGCTCATCTTCAGCCTGCTGCTCACCGGGGTCGTCGGTCTCGTCAAAACCGTGCTCGACCATCAATAAGAGCCTATCCCAAAACCCGTGTGGGACCGGCTTCCAGC
>JACQVT010000100.1 GCA_016209665.1 Planctomycetota bacterium
CGATGGGCCTCACATCCCCCGCCAAGACCGGGTGTCAAAGGCAACAGGCTCGTCCCAACCGCGAGGATGCGGCAGTCCGGACCGCGATCGTGAGGATGCGGCGTTCCGAACCGCGGTTCGCCAAGTCGAGTTCCGCCGCAGACGACATGCCCGCCGATCTATACGGCGCCCCTTGACCGACGTCCCCCAGCGGGGAACAAGGGCAGCCGCGAAGATAGCCCGAATCCCTTCCGGAAGGGGGTGCCGGAAAGAGAAGGAGGAGCCGAACCAGGCAGCCGGACGTCAATTCGGAGCGAGGGATAGCTATTGCATAAAAAGGCACGCCCAGGTCATAATCGGCTGGATGGCCACGGGCTCCCCGGGTCACCTCATGCTGCTGCGAGAACAGGCCCAGCCCGGACAAGGAGATCCACAGCGCGGGCTGCGCCCGCAACCCAGTGACCGGGGCACGCGGGGAGGCAGGGAAAGACCATGCCGGCTGAGCAGCATGCGAAGATCCTGTGGGATACGTGTTCGGATGTCTCGAGGTTCGGCATGAGCGAGCAGGCGGTCTTTGATTCCCTATCCCTCGCCCACACAGACGATGAGTTCGCCCGGTGGGATGACTTCGTAATCCGCTCTGAAGCGGGGCACTACACTCAGCTCCACGGCTGGCTGTCGTCATACCGTCCCATGGGGTTCGAACCCGAGGTGCTCGTCGCCCGCGGAAGAGATGGGATTATCGGCGGGGCGGCTTTTCTCTCTTACTCGTTGCCCCTCCTTCGTGGCAAGGTGTTCATCCTGCCGCACGGCCCGGTGTGCGAGGGGTCGGCCCAGGGGCCACGAGCCGAGATTCTGGCCGCCCTCACCGAGCATTTCCAGGCGAACAACGCCGTCTTCGCACAAGTATGGCCGCACATCGGCCGGAACGATCTGGCCGGCCTTGCGGAGTTCCGCGGCGCCGGCTTCACCGGGCCTCGTTTGTTCGACCTCCACGAATTCAGTTCGACAGAACTCCGCGTTGACTTGTCCAAGTCCGAGGAACACGTGTTATCGGCGGCCAGGCGGAACACTCGGTATTACGGCCGCAAATCCTTCTCCACCGGCCTCACGCTCCGCCTCGGCTGCACCCTCGAGGACCTGGAGGAGTCCTACCGCCTCTGGCAGGAGAACGGGGAGTATCACGGCTACCATCCTCGCCCGCTTTCGACCCACAAGATCATCCTCGACCGGCTTGTCGCTCGGAACAAGGCGCTGCTGATCCAGGCCTGGAACGGCGACCGACTGGCCGGCTCGATTCTCGTGCTCTTCGCCGGCCGACAGGCGGTGTATGCCCAGGGGGGCATTCGAAGAGAATTCAAGGATCGCCTGCCGGCATACTTCATGCACCTCTCCGCTATGCGAATCGCTCGCGAAAGAGACTTCCTGGCCTACGATTTCAACAACTGGGGCACCCCCGGCACCCGACTGTTCAAAGCGGGTTTCCGGCCGGTCGTCCAGCACTGGGCCGTGCCGGCGACGCGGATGTACAAACCGGTCCTGTGTCGCCTCTTGGTATTCGGGCAGCACCAGCTTCGCCCTGTGTTGCGGCGCGTCGCCTCCTGGAGAGCCGGTCGATGCGCGAGCAGGCGCGCCTGAGCGGCGTTGGTCGCGCGCCGCAACATCCCGGGGGTTCGCTCGTCGGTCGTGAAAGGGAGGCATCCGCCGGTGGGGCGCACACCCGGAACCCACGGACGGGTGTCTGGTCCGTTTTCTAACGCCCAGGACCGCGGACGGACGAGGCTCAAAGGAGGTTCACGTGAACAGACCACTTCACTCAAACAGCGTCCTTACACAGCCATCCCACATACACTTCCCACGCCGCGGACATTCTCGAAGCCGGCACTGTCCCTCCCCGCGTCCCCGTGTCGCCCGGTCCTCGCGTCCTTGGGTTGCAGGCGCAGCCCGCGCTGTGAGGGTAGCACTGGCCCTCTGGCTGGCAGGGTATGGCGGAGCGTTGGCGGCCCGGCCACAAGCGGAGGATAAAAGTCAGACGGCGCCGGCGAAGGAGTTGAACGCCGGCGGCGATAAGGACAAACGGTATTTCCTGATGGGACCCAAGGGCGGCGGAAAGCCCCCCAAGGAGGGCTACGGGCTGGTGCTGGTCATGCCGGGCGGCGACGGGAGTGCCGAGTTTCAGCCCTTCATCAAGCGGGTGTATCAGAATGCCGTGCCGACCGGATTCCTGGTCGCCCAGATGGTGGCCGTCAAGTGGACGCCCGACCAGGAAATCGTGTGGCCCACCAAACGCACGAGCGTCGAGGGCCAGAAGTTCACCACCGAGGAGTTTCTCGAAGCCGTCGTGGCGGATGTGAAGAAGCGACACCCGCTCGATGCCCGCCGGGTCTTCACACTGAGCTGGTCGTCCGGCGGGCCGGCGGCCTACGCGGCGTCGCTGGCCGAACCGACCTCCGTCTGCGGCTCATTCATCGCCATGTCGGTCTTCAAGCCCGAGCGGCTCAAGCTCGCCAACGCCAAGGGGCAAGCCTACTACCTGCTGCATTCACCGCAGGATCAGGTCTGCCCGATCCGCTTCGCCCGCGCCGCCGCGGCGACGCTCAAGCAGCGCGGGGCAAGTGTCAAGCTCGACGAGTACGAGGGCGGCCACGGCTGGCACGGGGATGTGTTCGGCGAGATCAAGACGGGCCTTCAATGGCTCCTGACTATAAGCAAGTCCGTACCGGCATCCACGCAATCCGCCACAACCCGCCCGCGCGACCAGTAGCCGCGTACACCCCGTTCGTGGTAGGCTGATGCGGTGGGCACGAGGTCCGGAGTCAACGGCATGTCGAGCGAGCTGCAACCCGCTTTGCGTGACCGACTCGCGGCCAGGCCCGAGGGTCTGGTCTTCATCCTGACCGGCGCCGGCATCAGCCGCGAGAGCGGCCTGCCCACGTTCCGCGACGCCGGTGGCATCTGGCAGCAGTACCGCTTCGAGGATCTGGCCAGCCCGCGCGGCTTCCAACGCGACCCGCGGCTGGTGCACGACTTCTACAACCTCCGCCGGCGGGATGCCATCGCCGCCCAACCGAACGCCGCTCACCTGGCCCTGGCGCGGCTGGAAAACGTCCTCCGCACGCGGCTGCTCCTGGTCACGCAGAACATCGACGACCTGCACGAGCGGGCCGGCAGCACCGACGTCGTCCATATGCACGGCGAGATCCGCAAGGTCCGCTGCCTTCAGGCCGGCCACATTCTGCCCTGGGACGCCGACGCGGACCCGGACTCCCGCTGCCCCGCCTGTCGTTCGACCCGGAGGCTCTCGACGGGCGGCTCGGCCCTCCGCCCCCACGTCGTCTGGTTCGGCGAGATGCCCCTGGAATTGCCCCGCATCACGCGGGCCCTGGAGGACACCGCTGTCTTCTGCTCCATCGGCACCAGCGGCACCGTCGAGCCCGCCGCCTCCTTCGTCGCCACCGCCCACGC
>JACQVT010000093.1 GCA_016209665.1 Planctomycetota bacterium
CATCCGGCCACAAGTCCACGTTATAAAGCCCGGGCCCGATGTCGGTGCGGCTCTTGCTCCAGTGATGCCAGCCGACCGAGGCCGGGCTGCCGTCCCCGGGGCAGGCAAACCACCCCTGGTAGCCGGCCACGAGCTTGCCCTCCAACGTCATCGGGTCGACCCCCTGGGCCAGGGCCGCCGGCGCGGACCCGGCCCCCAGCAGGACGCCACCGATGACAGGTCGAAACCAGCGTCCGAGTCGCCTCGACATGGATTGCTAACATCCGGGTTCCTGATGGGGACCACCCACGCACGGCAGGAACAGCAGCAGGTCATCGGGGTCCACGTCGGTGTCCCCGTCGAGGTCGGCATCCAGGCACGATTCGCCGATGGGACGGTTCCCACCCTCCATGCAGGATTGAAAGTGCCCGAAGTCGCTCTGGTCGACGTCGTTGTCGCCGTCGAAATCCGCCCTCGATCGGACCAGCACCTGCCAGCTCTCCGTGTCCGAGCCTTCCGGGTTGGTGGCCCGAACCTCAAAGGTGATAGGGCTGCCCAGATCGTCGAGCGCCGGCGTCCAGCCGCTCACCACGCCGCCCGTATCGACCTGTGCTCCCGGCGGCCCCTGCACCACCGCCCACGTCGGGGCCGGACTCCCCTCAACGAGAGCGAGGGCCTGAATGTAGGGCACCCCCGGCCGGGCGATCACCGGATCGGGAGCCACCTCGGCGATCACCGGCGCCCGGGCGCTCCCGCCCCCGATCGTCAGCTCGACCCAGTCGCACTTCATGGAAGCCCTATCGAGCCAGTTCGTCCGGAACTCGATGTCCTGCTGGCCCGTGCTGGTGAAGTTCAGCGTGAAGGTCTGGTAGGCGCTCACCGCCGTGAACTCCTGCCGGGTCAGCGTGCGCGAGGCCAGTTGCCCGCCGCCGCCCCGCACGATCAACGTCACCACCGCCTCATTGTCGGCGGTGTTGTTGTCGATCATCAGCCGCCACTTGACCACGTGCTCGCCGGCGGGCACGGTGTCCAGCAGCGGGCCCGACGTCATCAGCCCGGCGGCGTCCAGGGCCACGTCCGCCGACCAGGCCAGTCCCTCCTTGCGGCCCACCGCGTGCGACAACTGCTCGTCGTACTCGGCCTGGTATCGGCGGACGTTGAGGTCGATCGAGCCGATCTGGGCGATGAAGTTGTCGCACGCCGTGCGTTCCTCGCTGTCGAGCTGAGCGTACAGCCGCCCCTCCGGATCGCTCATGTTGAAGCTTCTAAAGGGCCGGGTATCGTTGCGGGGGCCGCCGTTGTGGAAGCACCAGCCGGCGGCCTCGGCGAGCTTGACGCCGGTCTCGCTTCGATAGAAATCCTCGGCCACGGGCTGCCACGCCGGTTCCTTGTCGCGGCGGAACGGCTCCTGCCAGTGAATCGGCACGCGTGTCCCGAGAACGGCCATCCAGCCCACGTACTTCTGCACCTCACCGAACGCCGTGGGCGGGAGGCTCAGCCGACCACCGTAGTGGACGGCCAGAAAGTCGACGTGCCCGACGGCCAGGTAGTTGTTCAGCTCACTCTGCGAGGACAGGCCGCCGCCGTTGGAGGCGGTGCACAGCCGCCCGGGGTCGATCGCCTTGACGGCGTTCACCAATTGCCCCATCTCCTCGAACGAGACAAAGACGCTGTTACCGTCGCGCTCGTTGGCCAGATCGAAATAAACGTTCCGGTAGGGCAGCAGCTCCGTCGCCAAGGTCCGGGCCGCGTTCAGGTGCTGGGACAGAGTGGTCGGGCTGTGCCATTCGTTGTTGGTGTCTCGAATCATCGTGACATCGACGATGATGCCCCGGGCGTTGCACTCGGCAATCAGCGTCTTCAGCCGCGACATGTAAGGCTCGCGCACGTTGCCGCTCTTGTCCAAGGCCGAGACGTTGTCGCCCGTGGTCCACGGCCAGGCCCAGTAGGCCCAGCTCCGCAGCCAGTTGAACCCGTCGGCCACCATGTCGTCGAGATCCTGGGTGCGGAAACTTCCGGTCGTGATGTACTGCGAGCCGTAATAGCTGACGCCGTGGAGGAACGTCGGTTCGCCGTTGATCGTGAAGAACCGGCTGTCGCTGCTGATGCCGAGGGTCACACCGGCCGGGGTCTCGGGCCGGGTCGTGAAGCTCCACACGTCGCCGGTGGTGGTCCCGTTGGCGCCGACGGAGTCGATCCGCCAGCAGTAGGTGGTGTCGTACGCCAGGGGGCCGGGATCGAAGGCCGTGGACGTCTGATTCCCGCGCGGCGCCCCCGGGCTCGTCGTCCCGAAGTAGACGTCGTACGATGCCGCGCCCGATGCCGCCGACCAGGAGAGGTCCGCGTCGGTCGCGACGTAGGTGGCCTGATGCGAGGGATTGGGGTTTGCGGCCTTGGCCGGCGGGCCGCTGACCCGGACCGTATCGATGTAGAAGGTGCCGCCCCCCACCCGGTGAATGCGCAGATCCGATCCGCCGTTCTCCCGGTTGCCGAAATAGCCGTCGGTGACGTGGAAGCCGGCGGTCTTCCAACTGTCGTCGCCGGTCAGCGTAACCGTGCCCGCGACCGTGTAGGCCGCGCTCGCCGAGTCGTACTGCAGCCGGATGGTGCCCGTCCCGGTGTCGTAGTAATCGAACGTGATGTCCACCGTGGGCCGGCTGCCCTGGAAGGCGAAAGCGTCGCTGATCCCGAAGTAGAAGTAAAAGTCCTGGGCGGGATCGACGTTCTGGCGGCAGTTCCTGCCGCCGATGGTGGCCGGCGTCGTGTCGCCGTCGCCGACCTGCGGATGGGTCATGCCGTCCTCGACGTTCGTCGTGCCCAGATCGATCGAGACTTCGGTGGGGATGACCACCGAGCCGCCCGGCGGGGTGGCAATCCCCCCGAGGTCCTCCTCGTAGACCCGCAGCAGCGAGTAGGTGGTGCCGGGAGCCCCGCCAAACTCCCGATTGCTGGTCGTGGCCGTCCAGAAGCTCGAGCCCAACTCGATGTGCAGTCTCCCCGGCGTGAATGGATTATTCAGCGTCCATGGTGAGGGTCCGATCACCGAGAGCGGTTGACCGGGCAGCCCGCGCCAGATCTTCACCGTTCGATTGTTCCACGTCACGCGGAAACGGTAGGTCACCGTGCCATCCCAGGACAAAACCGGGGAGAAACCGGCCTTCCAATCGGTATCGCTGGGACCTGCTCGCCCGGACAGCTTGAGCTTGTTGGTGTACGTGGGCCACTCTTCGTCGTTGATCTTCCGCATCATGACGGCGTACGGGCTGGCCCAGAAGTCATCCTTCACGGTGGCCGGCTGCAGGCCGGTGCTGTCGCAGGCCTCCGCGATTTCGTTGCCCGTGCAGCCGGCGTTCGGATACAGGCCGGTCACATCGAACTCGAAGCTGCCCGTGCCGTCGCTGCCCTTACCGGGCAGATCGTACCAGACGAAGTCCCTGCTTCGGGGCTGGCCGTGGGTACTCGTGCCCCCGCTGTGCGTGAGCGTGTATCCGTTGGCCGAGAACGCTCCGCTGCCCCATTGACCGGAGATCTTGCTCGCGTCCCTGAGAGAATCCTCGAAGACCGGGGTCTGGCCGAAGGCCCCTGCCGAGAGCAGAACCTTCACGCCCACCACGACAAACGCTGAGGATCTTACCGTCAACACCTGTTCACCTCCGGCCAATCCCATGCTTCGCCTCACTTCAGGAAGCGATTACCGCCGCCGCAACAAGGGTGCCGCCCACAGCATGGCGGCGGTCCCCAGCAAAACACGTGCTCGCTTCCTCATCTCGACTCCTCCTCTCGCTTGGGATCCTCTGTTCCTCACCCGCTTCTACTCGCCCAGCCGACACACCGTGCCTCTCGGCCCGGACGCCGGAAAGGCCGCTCAGTCGTCACACGTGATCGCGGCGGGCACGCCCGGTCCGCTCGCGCAATCCTCGAAGTCCGCGAAGTCCCACGCCGACACGTGCCCGTCGCCGTTGCGATCGAAGCACCCGCAATTGACGGGCGGCCCGAAATCGGTCACGGGCAGCGTCAAGCCGGTCAGGCATCGCTGCCACGCCGCGAAATCCACCGGGTCCACGTCGCCGTCGCGGTCGGCGTCGGCGAACGGATCCGGACAGGCACCGACCACCAGGCTGCGCCCCAGGCAGGCGAGTTCCTGCCCCGGAGCGAACGCCCCGCTGGGCGTGGCGCTGACCCAGTCGAAGCTGATGGTCTGGGTGCTCGAGAGGTGGTCGGCCCCGAAGCCGAAGTAGTCCGTGGCATAGGTGCTGATCGCCGCTGCGTCGGCGACCTGCCCGACGGGTACGGGGTTCTCATCGAAATAGAACGTGATCGCGCGGCCATAGCCGGTGTCCCCGCCGCCGATGACCGTCATCCGGAGGATGTGGAAATCGCTGTTGGCCCGGGCGGGATCGTCGCTGTTGAACAGGTTTCGGCGGACCTCGGCGATGCGGCCCCCGTTGGCGCCGCCGGACCCCGGCCCGCTGAAGTGGTAGCCGGCGGAGAGCCCTGCCTCGTCGAAGACGAGGATGTTGCCTCCCTGGTCGTCCGTGGCCGCCTCCACCTTCACCCGGGCCACGATCGTCGCCCCTCGAGTCGGGACGATGCTGTCCACGCCGTCGCTCGGCGAGGAAAGCCACCGCTCCTTGCTCGTGCCGGTATCCACGATCCGCCACACCTTGCCATCCACCGCCAGCGGATTGTCGAGCACCATGCCCTGCTTGGCGTTGCCGGTTTCCGCCGGCAGTTCGAAGGAGTAACCCGGACCGAAGGAATCCGGCGTGTCCGGGTCCACCGCCCCGTCGTAGCGGAGGATCAACGGGGCGGTGGGGACTGTGTTGTCCACCCGGATCGTTCGTAACAGCTTGTCTGGCGGCGTGCACAGCGTGCGGAACAACAGGTGTACGTTCTTGAAGTCGGCAACGTCGCCTGCCTGCGGCGTGGTCGTTACCACCACGGTGTCCGTGGCTCCCGGCTGAACCGTCGTCGCGATGGGCTGGCCGGTGATGCTGTCCCAGTGAGCGTCGTCGATGCCGATCTCCGGCCAGTCGAAGCGGGCGTCGCCGGCGGCGTTGGACTCCTCCACGGTAAACTCCATGGCGCTCGTCCCGGTGTTCCGGACCGTGAAAGGATACTCCAGCCCGGCCGGACAACTCCGGGCCCGCACCGCCCAGTCCTGACCCGGCTCCGTCAACGGAACCGGCGCGATCGTCCAGGGGCAGGTCTGGACAGTCAGCACAATGCGGCGGGTCTGAACCGTCGCCGGATCGCAGTCGTCCGTGAACCGCACGTATGCGGTGTGGACGCCGGGATCGAGGTTGGCGGCATCAATCGTCGCCGTGACCTTGTCGCTCTGCTCCGAGTTCAACGCCGTCGAGTCCTTGTCCAGCGACAACCATGCGTGATCGAGGGTGAGGCCCTGAGCATCGACTTCGCTGATCGAGTAGTTGACCGTGTTGGCCCCGCCGTTGATGACCGTATAGACGGCCTGGCTCGGGTCTGCCGGCTGGCCCGTCAGGGCAAACGCCGCCACGTCCGCTTCGGGCAGTACGACCGAACGGCAGGACGGCAGCGGCAGACGGACAATGACCGGATCCTCCGCGCCCAGTGCCTCCCCACTGTTGATCCGCAGCCAATCCAGCGAGAAGTCCATCTTGGTCGTGTAGTTCGCCGTGGCGTCGATGCTGTTGACGTGGAACCCGCCGCCCCCGTTGCGGACCGGGCCGTAGTAATTGCCCTGCTGGGTGGTGCTCAGGTTCACGGCAGCCAGCACCGGCCACGGCGTCGTGCCGCTCTCCATGTCGTAGACCGTCACCACCGATCCGCTGACCGAAAACCGCAGCGCCTTGTAGCCGCACCTCAGGGCCGGGACCTGAATGCGCGACCCGATCCGCGTGCCGCTTCCGTCGATGAACTCGATGAACCCGTTGTCCGGGGCGGCGCCGTTCGAGGAGATGCGGATGTTCGCGCCGGCCGACCTGTCATGGATGCCCATGGCCCGGCGGAAGGTGGCGTTGCCCTCGAGCCCGTAGTTGGCCTTGAGCCGCAGGTCGATGGTAAACGTGGCCCCCAGTCCGATCTGGTAGAAACCCGCGCTGGCATGGGCCGGATCCGTTGCGGAGTAGGCGTCGGTATCCAGAAAACTGGCGGTGCCGTCGCCGAGAAGGCCCGCCGGTCCAACGGGGAAGTTCTGGTTGTTGCAGACCAACGCAGGAAAATCGAAATCCCCGTTGGCCGCATCCCCGAACCCGTAACCGACCTTGACCATCGGCGTTGACTCATGGTCGGGCGGGACGGTCATTTCATAGTTCGTGAGGGTTTGGCCGGGGCTGGTCCCGGCTGACGCGAGACAGCCCACCACGACTGCACGGCACGTTCTGGACGCCGATCGCCTCCCAGCCATCGCTCCGCTCCTCTCCCGCGGCCCTCTCCGCGTTCACGGATGCCTGTCAAACGTATGACGGCTCCCGGCCGTCCACTCCTCCCCATCCCTCCGGCTTACGGCCTCGGCGGCCGATTCGCCGGAGCACTGAGGTCATACAACGATGACACGGTGAAGAACCCCAGGTTCACCGACCGGATCAGCGGCGACTCCACGTGACCGTCGTGGAACAGGCCGTTGGCCCGTCCGTCATGACGGTTGTCGTTGATCATCCTCGGATCGCTCCCCCACCATAGGTGGCGTATTTCCTCGGCTGCCGGACCGAACATGTCGCGGAACTCGAACTTGTCGGGCCACGCGGTCTTGTTGGCATCGATGAGATAAACCAACTTGGCCGGCAGCGGCACCTTGTCCAGCTTGCTGAAGTTGGTCTTGTCGGTCACCCGATGGCCGTTCTTGTCCAGAAGCGCCTTGTCCATGACGAAGGCGTTGACGACGTAGTCATACGCGGACTCCGGCACCACGAGGGGGTCGGTATTGAAGGGGTCCCCCGGCCAGGGCGGAAACGACGGGCACTGCATCATGTCCATCTTGATGAAGATCCGGGCCATCACCTGGTCGCGGATCTTTCGATCGCTGGCCGTCGTCACGGAAGGCGGATCGAGATCCCGCGGAACGAGCGGCAGTCGGGGACCCCCGAGATAGGGCGAAAACCGCTCCGGCACCAGCAGCATCGGGTTCTTCTCGGTGTGATTCTTGACGTACTCGTAATCCCGTGGAATGACGCCCCGGTAGACCTGGGCATACATCTGCATCGCCTGGCCGAACGTGTGCAGGTGGGTGCAGCACACGGTCGATCGGGTCCGGCTGCGAGCGGCGGCCAGCGACGGCAACAGGATGCTGACCAGCAAGGCGATGATGGCCACCACGACCAGCACCTCGATCAACGTGAAACCCTGGACACGACGCGCGTCCGTCGAGCTTGGGGGGCGGGCATCCCTGCCCGCCTTCCCCTGGGCACGACTCGCGGCCGTCGAGCCTGGCGAAGGTTGGTCTCGCCCGGCTCTGGTCTGGATGTGCGTGCCATGCACCATGGAGTCCTCCCGACGTCGCTCGTTTCCGGTGCGGCCGGAAGCTTCGCGTCGCCTCGTCACGGCCCTCGGGCCGATGCGTTCTCGTGGCCGTCGTTGATCGGGACCAGCGCGGCCGAGCCGCACTTGAAGCAATACGGGTCGCGGCTTTCCCGCTCCAGCCGGAATGTGTCGACGGGCACGTTTTGCCCGCACGCCGTACAACGCAAGGCCGGCCACAGCGACCTCTTTCCGCAGTTCGGACATTGGGCCGGCCGGTCGGTCAGCTCATGCGTGCTCGCGTACCCGCACGACGAGCAGGCCACCGGCCGAGTCAACCGAATGACCTGAGGCTCCGAGCCCAGCGTCCGGATGGACACCACCAGGGCCAGACCCACCAGGCACGCCACGCCGCCACCCACAGCCCACGATGACCACTTGCCGTCGAGCATCGCTGCGCGCCTCGAATGGCAATCGTATGTCAAGCAACGGCCAAAAACGTCGGAGCAGCTCATCCGCAGCCGCTCCACCGTACGACATCAACCGCTCAGGCCGAGCGACATGACCACCTCGCCCGAGCCACCTACCTCAGACTCGTGCCGGGGCGACAGCACCCCGGCGTCAGAACCCGCGACTGGCTTCTCCCCCTTCAATATACCGTGTCCCGCCCCCACCCACAATCCGTTTGGGACCTCACCCGTCGAGGGTAGTGTACACGGTTAAGAGCGGATTGTCAATCGATTGACATTCGATTTTTCTTGTGCTATAGTCGGGACATTGGATTGCCGGCGAGAATCGGCAACCGGAGACCTGAACCGGGGGTGCCCGTGTATGTTGTTCCCAGGCCCAAAAACAGGGATTCTGATTGGTTTGGCGGCCTTGGCCATCGGCTCGACGGCCCAGGAGCCGGCCGGGACGCCGGCGGCACAGCGTTCCCTGCTCGGCGTTGTCAAACGTTACGCAGACACCCTGATGGAGCACGGGCGCGACGCTTACGGCCCTCAGAAAACCGGTCTGCTGCTCAGTGCGCTGGACCGGGAGAAGCTGGTCCCGCTGACCACCCGGCCGGCCGCCCCCTCCGGCGTTCGGGAGGGCGACCGAGCCGGCCCGCGCGAGGGTCCCCTGATCGGCTCAAATCTCTTTCACGACCAGGACGTCCTGCGGCTGTTCTACGCCTTGAGCAGCCTGCCCGGCGAGTCGCCTCGATACCGCGAGGCCGCCGACGCAGCCCTGGCCTGGTTCCTTCGCCATACCGCCTCGCCGCAGACCGGCCTGCTGCCCTGGGGCGAGCATCTCTCCTGGAACGTGATGACGGACGAGGTCGCCTCTGGGATGCTCAAGCCAGTGCACGAGATGGGCGGCGCTTGGCTCCTGTGGGACCGATGCTATGAACTGGCTCCGACGGAGAGTACGCGGTTTGCCCTGGGCCTCTGGCAGCATCAGATCGCCGATCAGGCCTCCGGGGCCTTCGACCGCCACGCCCGTTACGACGAGCACAAGGTCCAGCCCGGGATGGAGTTCGCCCGGCACGCGGGTTTCTTCATCAGCACGTGGGCCCAGGCCTACGCCCACACGCGGGATGAGACGTTCCTGACGGCGATCACGACCCTCTTGGGGCGAATCGAGAAGCGCCGTCATCCCTGGACCGGGCTGATCGATCAATGCTGCGGCCGCAAGTTCGCGGTGATGAGTCAAAGCCTGTCGATGGCGATCGACTGCGACTTCGCGGCGGGCATCGTCCCCGAACCGCTGGCATCCCGGCTACGGGCGTTCGCCGCCCGTGAGGACGAAGTATTCTGCGGCTTGCGACACGAGCCGCAGGCTCGCGGGTTTCTCAACCGCGTCGAGTGTGCCACCGGGAAACCATATCATTCGCGGGGCGCGCAGCCCGAGCCGCCCTATTCGCCGGCGTGGGAATCGCACTACGGCGGCATCCCCACCTGCGCGATCGCGGCGATGTGCGTACGCCGCTGCGACCAGGCCGGATACGAGAAGTATCGCGGCCTGATCGTGTCGGCCGCTGATCTGTATATGTCAGCGCCGCCCGACCCGGCCACCGACACCAAGCCGGCGACGTTCGCCCAGGTCATCAACGTCGAGCTGGCGGCTCATCGCTTGACGGGCAGCCAGGACTATCTGCGGCGAGCCGGGGAACTGGCCCGCGCCGCGGTGGATCTGTTCTGGGAGGACCGGCCCCTGCCGCGGGCGAGCAGGAGCGTTCAGCACTACGAGAGCAGCACCGGAGCGGGTTCGCTTGCCCTGGCTCTCCTCCGCGTTCATGCGGCCGCCAACGGGTTGCCGACCAGCATCCCGGCGGATGACACGGGGCGTTGAGGGGAGCGTCAGGCAACACAGGGAGAGGTGGAGTCTTTGGCAGCGTATTTACTGGGCATCGATCTGGGGACCACGGGCCTGAAGGCCGCGATCTTCGACGAGCGGGGGGGACTCTGTGGCCTGGGCTACGAGCGTTGCGCGATGCTGCCCAACGGCCGGGGCTGGGCGGAGCAGGATCCGGAGAACTGGTGGGAAGCCTGCCAGCGCGCGGTACATCAGGCGATCGCGGCCGCCCGGATCGATCCGCGCGGGGTCGCCGGCGTCGGCCTCAGCGGGTTCCATCATTGTCCGGTGTTCCTCGGCTCCCAGAACCGGCCGGTCCGGCCCACGATCATCACGCACGATCAGAGACTGTACGACTCCTGGCAGGAACTGGCCCATACCGACGTCCTCGGCCAGATCACCGCCCGGACCGGCAGCATGGTCAGCCAGGGACACTTCCCGCCCATCTTCCACTACGTGCGGAAGCACGACCCGGAGATGCTGCGGAAGACGCGGCACATCGTGCTGCCCAAGGACTACTTGCGGCTCAGACTGACGGGTGTGCTGGGAACGGAGATCTGCGACGCCACCGGCACCAACCTGGTCAAGATGCCGGAGGATCGGTGGTCGCCGGACTTGTGCGCGCTGGCCGAAGTCCCGCCGGCCCTGCTGCCCCCCATCCGGATGTCGCATGAGGTCTGTCGGGAAGTCACCGCGGAAGCCGCCGCGGTCACGGGACTGGCGGCGGGGACCCCGGTGGTTTACGGGGGCGGCGACTCGCACTGTGCGTTGCTGGGGCTGGGCGTCATCCGTTCCGGGGAAATCGGCCTGCTTCTGGGGACCAACGGAACGATGCGGGCGGTGTTCGAGGGCTTTGCCAAACATCCGCAGCACATGGTCTGGGTTCAACAGCACGTGGTGCCGGGCATGTTCACGGTGTCGGCGTCCACGATGGCCGGCGCGTCGGTGCTCGAGTGGTTCAAGAACAACTTCTGCCCGGACTTGTTCGCGGACGGCGAACTGGCGGGATACGAGGCCATCCAGCAGGCGGCGGCGAGGATTCCGGCCGGCTCGGATGGCCTGGTCTTCAACCCCTACATCTTCGGAGAGCGTTCACCGTTCTGCAATCCGAGGGCTTGCGCCACGTTCAGCGGCCTCACCTTCCTGCACACGCGGGCCCATTTTCTGCGGAGCGTGCTGGAAGGTGTCGCCTGCTGCCTGGCCGAATGCATGGAGCTGATCGAGCAGGTGGCGGTGGCTCGGCACGAGACCATGGGGCCCATCCGCATGGGCGGCGGCGGGAGCCGGATGGCCCTGTGGCCCAGCATCATCTCCAGCGTGCTGAAGCGGCCGATCGCTCTGGTGAAACAGCCGGAGGTGGGCTGCCTCGGGGCGGCCATGCTCGCCGGAATCGGTACCGGGGTCTACCGCAGCCCGCAGGAGGCGGTCGAGCGGTGCGTCGGCCAGACCATCGTCTTCGAGCCCGACCTGACGAACCGGCCGGCGTACCTGGAACTCCTGGATCGCTTCCAACGGCTGCGGAAGGCGGTCGAGCCCGAGTTCTTCCGCTGATGCTGTTCATGTTGGGGAATACCTGATGTTTTCGGAGAGAATGATGCACGACTCGCCGGGCACCGCCAAGGGCGAGCTGGCCGGTCAGGTGGCCGTGGTGACCGGTGCGGCCGGAGCCATCGGCCGGGCGATCAGTACCGCGTTTCTGCGTGAAGGCGCCCGCGTGTGCCTGATGGACAATCATGCCGAGCGGCTCTCCGACTTCTGCCGGGAGTTGCAGGCACAATACTCGCCGCAGGAGTTCCTGGCCTGCCGGGCCGACGTGCGGGACACGGAGCAGGTGGATGAGGCGTTCGCGAGAGCCGCCGAGCGGTTCGGGCGCATCGACATTCTCGTCAACAACGCCGCCGTCACCCAGATCCGGCGGATCGACCAACTCGGCGATGCCGACATCGACCGGATCATCGACGTCAACCTCAAGGGCTATTTCAAGTGCGCGCGGGCGGCGGCCCGGTTCATGCTGAGCCAGGAGACCGCCGGCGTCATGCTGTTCATCTCCTCGAAGAACGGCCTGGAGGGCTGCGGAGAAAAGAGTTTGTACTGCGCGACCAAGGGAGGCGAGCTGGCGATGGCCCGCTCGCTGGCCCGGGAACTGGGGCCGCACGGCATTCGGGTCAACAGCATCTGCCCGGACGCCGTCCTCGAAGGCTCGTCGCTGTGGGCGATGGAGGAGTATCGGCTGGGTACTTGCCGGCGATACAATATCACCGAGGAGCAGATACCGGAGTACTACCGTCAGCGCTGCGCGCTGCGGACCAACATGGGTCCGGCCGACGTGGCGAACGCCGCCCTGTTCCTGGTCGGTCCGAAAGCGGCGAAGATCACGGGGCAGATCCTGGTCGTGGACGGCGGCGTGTCCTACGTGAGGTAGGAGATTGGCCCGTGGTCAGTAGCCCGTGGTCAGTAGTCCGTCGGGGGGCGGGCATCCTTGCCCGCCTTCTTTCTTGACCACTGACCACTGACCACTGACCACCCACAATGGACGACACGCTTGTCGAGTTTCTGCTGTCATGCGACGGACGCTGGACATCTATCGCGAGCGACTCCGCACGGGCGAGATCGACCCGCTCGTCCACTGGGACGGCCGGACGAACGGCCTGGTGTTTGACCCGGCGGACGCCCGTACGCCCCTGACCCTGTTGGGGTTCGGGGCGTGCCGGCTCGACCGGGAGCCGTACCGGATCGAGACCCTGCAGCGCGAGCTGGTTCTCGTCCCGCTCCAGGGCCGCTTCGAGATCCGGATCGGGGCCGAGACCTTCGAGGGGCAGCGGTCCGGTCCATTCGCGAGCCGGCCCGGCGGCAGCAACGGCTGGGCGATCTACGCCCCGGCGGATTCGACCGTCGAGATCGTCGGTTCCGGCGAACTGGTGTACTACGCGGCGCCCGCCCGCGGCCACAAGCCACCGGCGTCGGTCGAGCCCGGGCACGGCCGCGAGTTCATCAGCGGCGCGGGCGTCTGGCGGCGCGAGGTGACGCTGCTGGCTTCGCCTGAGACGGTGACGACCGCACTCGTGGTGGGCGAGACCTACAGCCCGCCCGGGCTGTGGTCGGGCACGCCGCTGCACGTACACGATCTGGACGACCCCGATCACGGCCAATCCGACCACGAGGAGGCTTACTTCCACCTGGCCCGCCACACGGCGGGCGAGTGGGGTCCGTACAGCGTGCAGCTTCTGATGGACGGCCAGGGGCTCAACCGAGCCTACGTGATCCGCGACCACGACGCGTTCGCGGTGGCGGGAGGCGCCCACCCGGTCGTCGCCGGGCCCGCCGGCGACCTGCTGTACGTGTGGGGACTGGCCGGCACCGGCTCGGATCTGAAGATGTGGGACGTGCCGGAATTCGCGTATCTCAAGAAGATCGGGCAGGTTCTCGAGGAACTGGCGAAGTCGCATCCCCGCCCGGCCCTCAGCGCTGCCGCCGTCGCTCGGGTGGTTCGTGAGCACGACCTGACCGACGAGCAGGCCCACGTCCTGCGAATGCACATGAAGCAGCAGGGCTTCGAGTTCAGCGGACCCTGAGTCGATCCTGAACCACAACCTGTTTCGCGGAGTGAATCATGTGGCCTTTGCTTCTGACGGGATGGTTGGCGATCGCCGTCGGTGCTGCCGGGTCTTCAAGCCGTCCGGAGGCGGAACCCGTTGAATTGCCCGCCTGGACACTGACCGCCGGTCAAACCGAGCCCTTCGAGTTGACAGCTACCGAGGTGCGCGTGTGGGGCGGCGGCGCGCCAACCGCCCGGACGTACTGTCCCGAGCTGCTGCCCGCGATGTTCGAGCGAACGCTGGTCATCGACCGGGCCGATCCGGGCGGCGGGGCGTTCGAGTGGATCTTCACCGGTGAGCTGGGCGGCGTCACGGTGACGGCCGACGGCGCCTCGGCGACCCTGTCGCAGCGGTTCTACGACTCGCTCGGCCTGAGCGATCCGGCAGGCAGTCAACGCCCGCGCGTCCGACATCCGGAGCGGGAATGGTCGAGCCAGCGGGTGTCGTACCGGGGCGGCCTGCAGGCGGTAACGGTGTCCTTCGACCACAAGTCGCAGGTCTCGCTGTCGCTCAACGGACGCGAGGTCCTCCGCCAGCAATGCCTGTTTGACGTCAGCCGCCATCAGGTCCGGCTGTCCGGCACGCAGGGGCGGCTCAAGGGCGCGTTCTGTTCGCCCCTGGCGGCGGCCGCGACGGTCAGAATCGATCCGGACGAACGGTACCAGGAGATCATGGGCTTCGGCGGCATCACCACGCCGACCGCCTACGCCATGCTCAGCCCCGAGGGCAAACGCCGCTGGTGGGAGCTGCTGGCCACCTACAACCTGCTGATTCAACGCGAATACCCCATCGGCACGCGGCTCAACCCGGAGATGACGAACTGGGAGGTGCTTGACGACGCGACCCCCCATTACTACGGCGACAACTTCCCCAACGGGGAGGTCAGCGATTTCGGCTACCTCAAGACGCTGCGGCGCCTGGGCGGACACGTGTTTTTCGAGTTCTGGGGCTTGCCGCCCTGGGCCACCCAGACCCCGCAGGACGGCAGCGGAAACCCACGCCGAGGCGTGGCCGAACCGAACGCCTACGCCAAGGCCATGGTCGCCTACTGCGAGGAGAGCCGGCGGAAGGTCGGCCAACCGCCGGACGTCGTCGGCATTCAGAACGAAGTCCCCCAGCCGACCGAGGTCTGGCACCAGATGACCCTGACGCTGCGAAAGGAGTTGGACCGCGCCGGCTTCCAGGCGGTTCGGATTCACATGAGTGATGCGAGCACCCTGGGTGGCGGGATTCAGCGGGCGGAGGCTTTTCGACAGTCCGACACCGTCTGGAAAACCATCGACTACACCGCCACCCACGTCTACGACTACCTGGCTCATCTCGACAAGCCGGATGAGTTCGACACGCTCATCGCGCGGTGGAACCAGGCGGCCGGCGGCAAACCGTTCCTGTCCACCGAGATCTGCAACAACGCGCCCCGTCTGCAGATCAACTCCTACCGGGTGGCCTTGAGCATGGGCCAGCTCTATCACAAGAACCTGGTCTTGATGGATGCCTCCGCCGTGTGCTATTGCTGGCTGCTGCTGAACGTGGTCCAGCCCTCGTACGGGGCCACGAGATCGCTGTTCGTGCCGGACGAGTCTCACGGATTCGTTCCCGTTCCCTCCAGCCGGCAGCTCCGGGTCTTCGGCGCCTTCAGCCGCAGAATCCGTGAAGGCATGCATCGGATCGGCGCGGCCACGGCCGACAAAGACCTGCTGGTATCAGCGTATGCGGGCAAGGACGGCGGCCGAACGGTGGTGCTGCTGAACCGCTCCGGCCGACCGATCCGAGCCCGGGTTGAGAATGCCGGCGAGCCCTTCCGCGAGATGGAAATCGTCGATCCTTATCGCGAGAATACCGTCGACGCCGCGCCGGGCGTTGACGGCAATAAGACGGCCGAAGCGCTGATCGATCCCGGCGCGATCGTCACCTTGACCAATGTGCCGCTCGGCCGACTGCCGCAAGGATTCAACATCGACTCAGAGGGACGATGAACACATGAAACGACGTACACTCCTGAAGGGCACCGCCGGTTCAGTGCTGGGTTGGGGCAGCGGCGCCGGTCCGCTCATCGCCGGCCGAGCGATGGCGGAGTCAATGACGCAGCCGGCCTATCCCCAAGCCCGTGCGGTCACCCGCGGGCCGAAACATCACTTCTTCGGCTATTACGACAAGTACCCCTGGGATACGACCGGCCGGTATCTGCTGGCCATGGAAGTCGATTTCATCGGCCGCGATCCTAAGGCCGGTGAGCCGCTCACCGTCGGCTTGGTCGACCTCAAGCGGGACAACCAGTATATGCCGCTGGACAC
>JACQVT010000104.1 GCA_016209665.1 Planctomycetota bacterium
GTGTCGCCGTGGTAGGCGTTGCCCAACGCGATGAACCGGTCGCGCTGCCGATCGCCGCGGTGCTGCCAGTACGCGAAGGCCAGTTTGCACGCGACCTCGACGCTGGTCGAGCCGTCGTCCGAGTAGAACACCTTCGTCAGGCCCGGCGGGGCGATGTCGATAAGCCGCTTGGCCAGTTCGATCGCCGGCGGCGAGGCCAGGCCGAGCTGCGTCGAGTGGGCGATCCGGTCGAGTTGGGCGCGGATAGCGGCGTCGATCTCCGGGCGGCGATGGCCGTGGATGTTGCACCACAGGCTCGAATGGCCGTCGATGTACCGCCGACCCTCGGCGTCGTACAGGTACTCCCGCTCGCCTGCAACGATGACCAGCGGCTCGGTGTCGTTCCACAGCGAGTGCTGCGTGAACGGGTGCCAGACGTACCGGCGGTCCCATTCCGCCAACCGCCGTCGTTCGTCCTCCGGCAGAACGGATCGTGGATCATCGGCCATGACCGGCATGGTAGGCCGACCCGGACCGGGGTGTACAGCGGGGGGGGCGGGTCCGCGACGGAACCGCCTTCTATCAGGAGCACCAAAAAACTTTCCCCCCGACATTACTGCGTTGCTATGCGCGGTCACGCCCCGGGCTGAGACTTCGTACATAACATATTTGAATACAAGATGTTGCGATCAATTAACGGCTCCGGTGCCACACCGCATAGGCGATGACAATGTTCTGAAACGCTGTCATCTTTCTCTTGCACACCCCGGGCCGGCCTGGTAAGATATGGCATGAGTGAGGAGGAGATCGAACGCAATCGACTCTCGCCATCACTTCGTTTGTTCAAAGTCGTCAGAGGTTGCTCCGGCGGGTGGCCCTACACAGATACCTGCGTTCGCCGTCGAACGCAGTCGGCTGATAAGAGGCGGTTGGGAGGAAGAGAGGACTCAGGGTTGTACGCCACTAACGGTGTGGAATTCCACCTGAGCGTACACGGAAGAAGAGGAGGCTGAAGATGAGCGAGTATGCTAGGAGTACAGTCTTGGCCGTGCTTCTGCTGGCCGGAACTGCCTTCGGATTGCCGTCCGACCCCACGATTGTCACGTGGGCGGACAATTTCGACGCCCAGACGCTTGGGATCGCACCGTACCAGATGACCGGGTGGACCGGCGACGGACCGCGTAACTGGCTCGTGGTGGATGATGGAGGGAACAGGGTCGTGACCGACAGCAGTACGACCGGTGCCACCAGCGGTTACCGATACGCGTGGACCAACCAGGTCATCGGTGGACAGCTCTCCCTGGGCCTGGAGCCGTACGAGCTGCAGATTTTCCACTTCAAGGCCAGGCAGGTGGCGGTCGGGAATACCGGGGCCCGCCAGGTGCAGGTCGCCTTCCAGTTCCATGACACCCTCGGCAATCCGATCGGTGGCTGGCGGCTCACCGGCCAGGGGTATCTGCCCATCGCCTGGAATGCAGCCCATAGTTCAAACAGCTCAGGCCTGGTCCCGCACCTCGGGCCGACGACCCTGTTCGCCGACTCGAACTACCATGATTTCGACATGCACTGGTACAAGAGTACGGGCTGGATGGAGTGGTACTTCGACGGCGTCCTGTACGACAGCTTCGACTACTCCGCCCGGGTGTCAGGCGGCCCGGTGGATGCGGCGGTGATCGAGTGGGACAACAATGCCTCCCACAACGATGAGATATACTACGACGACGTGAAGGCCGGAACCATTCCCGAGCCGGCGACCCTGTTGCTGCTGGGTCTGGGCGGATTGCTGAGCCTGCGCCGCAGGCGGTGACGGGGCTCCCGTCGCTCGATGATCGTCTGATACCCCTGCGGGGAGGGCAGAGTCCTCTCCACGGGCAGGGCGTTTATGGAAAGCCCACGGCGTCGTCCTCCGCGCCGCGGGCTTTCTCATGCGCTGCGTGAAGGCGCCCCGCGGGCCTTGGTCAACGTAGTCGTTTCGGTCTGGAGGTTGGCGGGGCACCGCTCGTCACGTCCTCGTGCCACTGTCGGTGCAGAGCCGTGAGGCGATCGACGATTCCCGCATGCTCGCGCCGCACATTCCGCGTCTCGCCGGGATCGGCGGCGAGGTCGGCGAGGAACACCGCGTCGTCGCCGGTCAGGCGCGGCGCCTTGCCGCCCTCGGCGGTGTCGACGCCGTCGAGGACCAGCTTCCAGCGGCCCTGACGGACGGCCCGCTGGCCCCCCTGGGCCCAGAACAGGGCGTCGTGCCCGGGGGCGTCGCTTTTCGTCAGGATGGGCACGAGGCTGAGGCCATCGATCTTGCGGTCGGTCGGGGCGGGCGCCCCGACGATCTCGGCCACGGTCGGCAAAACGTCGATGCCGCAGACGAGTTGCTCGCGCACCTCGCCGCGCGGAACGTGCCCGGGCCAGCGGACGATGGCCGGCAGGTGGATGCCGCCGTCGAACAGGCTGAACTTGTGGCCGCGGTAGGGGGCGTTGCTCCCGCCCCGGCCGTTGCCCCGCATCTCGGTGGTGGCCCCGTTGTCGCTGGCGAAGAAGACGAACGTCTGGTCGTCCAGACCCGCCCGTCGCAGCGCGTCCACGATCTTGCCGATGGCCTCGTCCAGCCCCGTCACCATCGCCGCATAGATCGCCCGCTCCGGCGCCAGGTCGGCGTACATCCGCCGCAGCCGCTCGGGTGCCTGCATCGGGTAGTGGGGGGCGTTGAACGCGACGTACACCAGGAACGGCCGGTCGCGATGGGCCTCGATGAACCGCGTCGCCTCGCGGGCGACGATGTCGGTCATGTAGGTGCCTTCCTCGTGGATCTCCTCGTGGTTGTGGTAGAGATCGTGGTGAGGCGGGTCCTGCCAGTAGAACATGTGCGAGTAGAAATCGACGCACCCGGCGTGAAAGCCGAAGAACTCATCGAAGCCCTGGTCGTTGGGCTTCGTGCCCGACGAGAACCCCAGATGCCACTTGCCGATCAGTGCGGTGGCGTAGCCGCGGGACCTGGCCAGTTCCGCCACCGTCAATTCGGTGGTGGGCATGCCGGGGTCGCCCGGCAGCGACGAGACGTTCGACGGCACGCCCGCCCGGATCGGGTACCGCCCAGTCAGCAGGGCCGCCCGCGACGGCGAGCAGATCGGCGCCGCCGAGTAGTAATGGGTGAACCGAACGGCCTCGGCGGCCAGGGCGTCGATGTGGGGCGTGCGGATGTCCCGGCATCCGTAGCAGCCCGCGTCGCCGTGGCCCATGTCGTCGGCGTAGAGGATGACCATGTTGGGCCCGCGGGCCGGCGCGCCCACGACGGCCAAGCCGTTCAGAACTGCAATGAGGAAGAACCGCATCGAAGCTCCATCGCGCAAAAAGCCCCGGCCAGGCCTGGCCGGAGCTTGGAGCCTGTCCCAACACCCGTGTGGGACCGGCTTCCAGCCGGTCCGATTGCGGCGTTGTGGGATGGGCTCCTGATCGCGCTCTCGCTGTGTTCGCGCCTACCTGCCCACCGGCGTTACCTTCGTCTGGCGGCAGGGCTTGAGCTTCTCGTCGGGCAGGCCAGGCACGTCGACGCCGCGGGCCCGCAGGGTCTCGGCGATGTTGATCTTGATCTCTTCCGGGGCCGCTTCCAGCCCCGCCATGAGGGCGGCCAGCGA
>JACQVT010000094.1 GCA_016209665.1 Planctomycetota bacterium
GTCACGGACATGACCCTCCCCGGGATGGACGGCCTGGAGCTTGTTCGTCGCTTGCGCGAGCGGACATGACGGATCGCACCTTGGCCGCGGCAAGGTTTCGGCGCCGCCCCTCCAAGGGGCGCACGAAGGAGCCCGCGGATGGGATGCCCGCGGGCTCGATGCTCATCCGTCCTCACACTGGGGGGTCAGCGGCGCCGCCGTCCCAGCGGCAGAACGGCCAGCCCGAAGATCAGCAGTAAAAGGCCCGCCGGCTCGGGCGTGATCACGAACGCCATGTCCAGCGACTGGCCGGTGATCGGATCCCGCAGCTCCTCCCACGGCGTCTGACCGGTCGGCACGTAATCGCTCCAGACGGCGTCATCGTTGAATTGCAGGTAGGATGTCTTCCAGCCCCACTCGCCGTAGTTCGACTCCACGCTGATGTCCAGCCAGTAGATCGTTCCTTCCTGTTGGATGAACGGGTCGGGGATATTCACGATGTTGTACTGCCAGATCTGGAAATGGTCGGGCCGGCGCCAGAACGGTATCTTGGGGTCGTACCAGCCCTGCTCGCCGGTGCCCCATGGACGCACCGTGAATTCATCCGGGTAGAAGATGTCCATCCACAACAGTTCGCCCGGCTTGCTGAACTCCGGACCGGTGCCGTCCGGGTCGGGGATATCCGAATGGATGCTGATCTGGATCCAGCGAATCACGCCGATCTGATCGCCGTACCACGAACCCCAGAAGTGCACGTCATCGACCGGCCCCGTCTCCGTGCACAGCCAGTCATCGGCGAGGACCCTGGAGTAGTTGGCCTTGACGTCCCAGCCGTTGGGGTCCGGCAACTGGGGAAAATGCATCTTGGCGGGGTCGCCGGGCAGCCAGTCCGCCAGGACCGGCACCGCGGCGACAAGAACGGTTGCCGCGACAACAAGAACGTGAATTCTCATGAGGGTGCTCCTTCCCGACTCTATTGGAAGCACAGCGTGGCGTGGTGCTCCCAAGCATCCCGCCACTCGTCCTTCGCACCTGCCAGGCCACGAGAGTGGGAGCACAAAGCGACCGCATCGCCGCGCTCCCGCCGCCCGAGCCGAAGTGGTCACACGGCGGCTGACAAAACCAAGCCACAGGTACTCCTACCACCCTCCCCGCTTGGGTTCAAGCCGAAACATCTTTGTCTTTCTTAGGTCGGCCGGCCCCGGGGGAGGCGGAGCCCGCGGTCCCCGCAGGGAGGCTCCAGATCTGTGAGGCCCGCGGCCGCCGGAATCCAAGGAAAAGCCCACGGGGCAGGCCCCGTGGGCTCGAAGTTCCGGTTGTTTCTGTGGTCGGGGCCTGCTCAGGCTCGGCGAAATCGCCTCAGGAGGGCCAGCCCGCCTAGCAGGAGGACGACCGTGGCGGGCTCGGGCGTGATCACGAACGCCAGGTCCAGCGACTGACCGGTGATCGGGTCCCGCAACTCCTGCCACGGCGTCTGGCCGCCCGGTACATAGTCCGCCCAGACGGCGTCGTCGTTGAAGTGCAGGTACGACGTCTTCCAGCCCCACTCGCCGTAGTTGGACTCCACGCTGATGTCCAGCCAGTAGACCGTCCCCTTTTGCTGAATGAACGGGTCGGGGATGTTGACGATGTTGTATTGCCAGGTCTGGGAGTGGTCGGGCCGGCGCCAGTACTCCAGGTTGGGGTCGTACCAGCCCTGCTGACCGGTGTCCCAGGGACGCACGGTGAACTGGGTCGGATAGAAAACCTGCAGCCAGAGCAGTTCGCCGGGCTTGCTGTACTCCGGCCCGGGGCCGTCCGGGTCGGGAATGTCGGCATGGATGCTGATCTGCACCCACGAGATCGCTCCGACGATGTCCCCATACCACGAGCCCCAGAAGTGTACGTCGCTGACCGGGCCCGTCTCCGTGCACAGCCAGTCATCGGCCAGCACCTTCGAGTAGTTGGCCTTGACGTCCCATCCGTTGGGGTCGGGCAATTGAGGGAAATGCATCTTGTAGGGGTCACCGGGTATCCAGTCCGCCAGGACCGGCACGGCGGCGCCAAGTACGGCGATGATGGCAACGACAGTTTTCACGTGTCTCCTCCTTCCCGTTTCCGGCGGAAACGCA
>JACQVT010000107.1 GCA_016209665.1 Planctomycetota bacterium
CCTCCGCGGCGGCGGCTGGGAAAGTGAGGTTCGTGTCCTCAACGAGGTCCCCGACCCGCAGGCCCCCAGCGAGGCCTACAGACACGCCGACCTGGGTCCGTTCGGGACCGTGGCCGACCGCACCTGGCCGAAGACCATTGCCACTCTACATACGGACACTGTCAATGGTGCTCAGGACGCCAGCGTGATCAAATCCCTGTGCTTCTCGAACTCTCCCGTCCCCGGGCAGAACACGCCCGCGGGTGCCCGGCTCTTCGGCGTGTATGACGTCAGAAGCCTGGACGAGCCGAGTCCGGACGGACAGGACAACGACTGGAGCTACTACAGCGTCGGCTTCCAGATCGTGGAACTCAACGCGGCCGGAAAGCGAATTCGGGTGATGCAGGTCGGACTGGCCGCCAGCATGTTCTACGACAACCCGGACCCCGCCATGAACAACCACAGCCCCGACCTGCTGGTTGCTCCCTGGGCCGCGGACCTCGACGGTGGGGCCAGAACTCGCCACAACACCAGCGGATGCCGCGTGGGCACTATCCGCTACAACAAAGCCAAGAACACACTCTGCGTCGCGGCCAACATCGGTGAGTGGGACAACTATTGGGTGTGCGTGCCGCCGGTAGGCCGAGTGTACGAGTTCGAGCTGCCGGACTGGCCGGAGGTCTACTACGAGAGCGGGCCGTACGTCGGACAGCCCATGCCCCAGTCGGATCCGAACTTGGTGAAGCTGGTCCAGGTCTACGAGATGCCGAGCCGCTGTGAAACGGCTGAAGGTACTCGATATGACGTCAACCGATGCGAGTGCCTCCTCGACCTCCAGGGGACGTGGTACGGCCACAGTATTTCTCAGGGCAACGGCGGCATCGGCCGCAACGAGGGACAACGCGCCGCCATCGCCCTCGACGATGCGGGGAACCTGTACTTCACCTCCCGCTTCTTCAACGCCACCAGTGGACCGATCTGGAACGGGACGGTATGGGTCGGCGAAGGTCTCTGGTGGGGCGACGTGGTCAAGTGCAGCACGCTCGGCCATTATGCGGGACGAGAAAAGTACGTCGTGCCGGTCACCGGCGCCGACGCCGGAAACCTGGTCATCAGCGCTGAGATTGAATCCGCCCTTGTCGCGGGCTATCCGCCGAATGCCGCGTACGACGGGGGTCCCGGCGTTGCGATGCGAGGCAACCAGTTGCTCCAGATGGCCCAGATCACGTGCAACGACCTCAACGCCCAGCCCTATTTCGTGTATGTCAACCTGTTCGACCCGAGCAGTACCGTCGGCGGCGCGTACCCGTACGAGTTGGTGCGCATCAAGAGTCTCAGCAACCACCGCTGCGACATCCCGCGCAAACCGAACTATGCTCAGACCGACGAAGTGAGCGGGAAGACGTTTCTCGGCAACGGTATGGGAGCCTGCGACTGCGCGCAGAACTTCATTTATGTCGACGGTGATGCTCCCACCGACACCGTGCGCCACGACGTGGGCTATTTCCTCACCGTGACCAATCCCAACGGGTCCTCGCCCGGCAACATGACCCACACCTGGGACGCGGCCAGCCCTCCGGGCGCCCCACCGGATTCCATCGGCGCTTGCTGCCTAGCCGGCCATGGCTGCGAGCAGAAGAGCCTCACCGAGTGCACGGCCGCCGGCGGGTTCTGGCAGGGCTGGGGCACGACGTGCGGCCAGTTCCCATGCCCCGAGGGTGCCTGCTACCGGCCGTGTACCCCGTGCCAGCAGGCCCTGGCCTCCGAGTGTGCGTCCTTGGGGGGCGTATGGAACGGTCTGGGGAGCGTCTGCGGCCAGAATGCCCCCAAGGTCTGCGCGCAGCCTCCGATGGACGAAGACTGTGACGGTGACGTCGACATGAAAGATTTCGCGGCCCTCCAGCGGTGCATCACCACCGCCACCCCTGGGCCGGTCACGCTCCCCGAGGAATGCCGCTGCTTCGACGTCAACGACGACCAGCAGGTAGGCAGCCTCGATCTCGACGCGTTCATCGGGTGCGGCAGCGGGGAGAGCGTCCCCGCCGCCCCGGGATGCTACTGACGGCGTGTGTGAGGACCGTGGGGCCTGTTCCGAACCGCGACCGTGAGGGAGCGGCTCCCCCCGGACACGAAGCCTCCACTGGTCGAGGCATGCGGACCCTAGGGGCCATAACACATATGTTCATAGGGAGGAATTATATCGGGCATCTTCCCCGTAGCGAACACGAAGCGTCCGCTTCTCCACACGAGCACCCGCGGAATGGGCGAAGGCAGGGTTGGCATCATGAGAGATCTGGCTTCGCGCTTTGCCCGGTGGTTGGTTTGCGCCATGCCGATGGTTCAGTTCGCCTCGGCAGCTCCGACCACCAATGGATGGGACGCGGATGCAATCTACATCGTCCGCGGCGGAACCTGGGATGGCGAGATTCGCCGCATCCGGGAGAATCCCGCAGCCTCGCCATTCTGTGATCTGGGACCCTTCGGCTCGCCGGCCTACGGCACCTGGCCGAACGTCTGGCCCGATGCGAGCCTCAGCAAGGGCTTGAGTGAGTCCATCTGCTTTGCTAACGCTGCCTCCCGTGGGCCGGGTCTACGAGTTCGAGTTGCCGATTATTGGCTGCCGATCCGCCGGCCGTTGACCCATTGGACGTGACCGTCCGCAAAGATCGCGTTGGTCCCGCCTCCCTGGGCCTTATGATGGGAGTTGAGGTTGCAGATCATCGGGTTCGCTTTCTTGGTGTCCCAGTTGTATTCGATGACCCATTGTCCGGCCTTGCAGAAGCTGACGTATCCGTCCGCAAGACTCGCGCCCCCCAGTTTCTGAATGTCTTTGGCGTTCCACCGGCGGTGCTTGTTCTTCAGATCGCTGTTGGAGGCGCGCGTCAGCGCCTGATCCTTCATATCGAGAAGCCGGTTCCAATTCATGCCCGCGAACTCCGGCCGATAGTCCCTCATTGGATAGGCCTTCTCCAATTGCCACATCGAAAAGAAGGCGCTGTCAAAGCGCCCGCGGAGTTCGTACAACACCATATCGCCGACCTTACCGATTTTCTCGGATCGCGCTCGGCCGCTGCCGCGCTCGAACGGGCAGACGTGTAGCTCGGGCAGCAGCTTGGCTTCATACCGCTCCCACGTGGCGTTGTCCCAGTGCAGTTCGGGGTCGAATTCCGGCTTGGGCAGGATGCGGGTCCGCTGATCGTACCTTCGCAGCGCCACCGACACCCCCATCGTCCGCGCGGGCGTGTGCGTCGCCGTTCCGGTACCCGCCGCTGGCGCCGCCTCGTTGAACAGCACCGGTACGAAGGCGGCGAACTCCGTCTGGTACTGCATGACCCGGTTGCCGATCTCCCGCGTGTTCGCCATGCAGACGGTGATCTTCGCAATGTTGCGGGCCTCGGCCAGCGACGGCAGCAGGATGGCCACCAGCAAGGCGATGATGGCCACCACCACCAGCACCTCGATCAGCGTGAACGCCCTGGGCGGCGAGGTCTCCCGACCCGGTCGGGTGTACCGGTCAGCGCGGGAAGGCAAGCCGCTGAGCAAGGCGTGACCGTTCGGTGATGGGACTCTTCGACACACACAGCACCTCCGTGCGGCAGATGATGACATTGCTGGACCGCCCATAAATCCTATCACATCTTATCGACAGTGGCAAGAACTTTTGTTACAATGTTATACCGTAGTGATTACCGGCGTCGCCGCAGTGGCGTGTAACATATTAAGGCATAGTGGCTTATGGTAGTAATGCCATACCTGTCATCGTCATTTACGGTCTGCATTACGGTGACAGTCACGGGACTGGGATGGGGTGCCGCTGCCGCGACGGGGTCGGAGGCGGCAGCCACGCAGCCATCGGCGATCGTCCGGCCTGCATCCGAATTGCGGTTGCCGGGCGTCACCGAGCCGGCACGGGGCTGGGACGGGTATGCGGACTGCAACAACCCGCTGCACTGGGACGGTGACACGTTGCACGTCTTTTCCTCGGCCAGCCACCCGTATCACAGCTCGGGACCCGACCTGGAGCATCTGGCCCGGCCGTCGCGGCGGGTGGCGTTCGACAACGACGCCGGCTTCAAGGGCGGCGGCCGGTGGATCGAGGCCACCTACAAGGACCCATCCGGGCGGCTCTACGGATGGTACCACAACGAGCCGCCGGACATCTGCGGCCGCAAGTACATGACCGCCCCGCGCATCGGAGCAGCCGTCTCGCAGGACAACGGCCTGACGTGGCACGATCTGGGTTTCGTCCTCGAGGCCCCGGCCGATTCCCTCCGCTGCGACACCGTCAACGAGTACTTCGTCGGCGGCAACGGTGATTTCAGCGTGATCCTCGACCGCCGGGGCGAGTACTTCCATTTCGTCTTCGACACCTACCACGCCGACCCGGCCGAGCAGGGCGTCTCGATGGCTCGGATGCGCTATGCCGATCGTGATCAGCCGGCAGGCAAGGTCTGGAAGTGGCACCGAGGGGCGTGGGACGAGCCGGGTCTGGGCGGGCATGTAACGCCCATCTTCCTGGTCAGGACCGACTGGCATCGCGAGGACGTCGACGCCTTCTGGGGGCCGTCGATCCACTGGAACACCTATCTGAACCACTACGTCGTCCTGTTGAACCACGCCATGGACCGCAAGTGGACGCAGGAGGGGATCTACGTGGCGTTCAACCCCGACGTGACGAACCCGGCGAGCTGGGCGCCCCCCGTGAAGATCAAGGGCCGCTCGCCATTCTACCCGCAGGTGATCGGGACGGCCAAGGGCGAGACGGACAAACAGGCCGGCCGGGTGGCGAGGTTCTTCCTGAGCGCCAAGTCCCGCTGGGAGATCGTGTTCCTGAAGCCGGGTGAGCCGCCGCCCGCCAGTCAGCCGGCGTCGGCGCCGCAGCGGCCGGCCGGGTGAACGAGCCGATAGACTATGGTGGGGGGTGACGCTGGTCGATATAATATGGCTGGTCAGCCAAACCATCACCTCAAGGCTGACCCATGCTGCGGGGAGGAACGACATGACACTGGGCCCATCTGAACCCATGCGTCCGGAGGACATTGCCGCAGCCTCGCACGGGCATCATTCGTTCCCCTTCACCCATCCCAGACCGGCGTCGCCGAAGCGGGCCTTCACGCTGATCGAGGTCCTCGTGGTGGTTGCGATCATCGCCTTGCTGGTCGCCATCCTGATGCCGTCGCTGGCCGCGGCGCGGATCCAAGCCAAGCTCACGCTGGACAAGGCCAACTCCAGGCAGATCGGCACCATGACCGCGCAGTACCATACGGTCTACAACACCTTCGTGCCCATCGTCTACAACTACTACGCCAACGGGCACAACGCTCACGATGCTCCCGCCCGGGCGTGCTGGCTGTCGGTGGCCCTGCGCGGCTTCCATGCCGCCGGAGCCCGGCTGCGGATCGGCAAGGGCCAGAAGTTTTGTCCCGACGATGTCTGGTACCCCGAGTTCGGCTGGTTCAAGGAGTACGAGAAGACGATGCTGCCGGACTACTTCGTATGCCCATTCTCGCGCGCCAAGGGCCCCGGCGAGGTGTACATCAACGAGACCCCCTATTTCCGCTACTACCAGTGGATTGGCCGCCACGAACACTACCAGACGTGGCTCTGGACGCCCATCATCACGCGGGGCGAGCGGGTGGATAACAAGGTCTGGCCCGGCGAGAACAAGGATATCTCGACCAAGAGCGTCGCGAAGCACTCGGCCTTGACCTGGAATCGCGTCACCGGCGGCGCGGTGGCCAACGAGACGAAATACAAGTACGAGCTGCATCGAAAGTGGTCGCTGGCCGACTGCCGCAAGGTGAAGAGCGCCAGCCTCGCCGATGTGACCGTCGTTTTCTGTGCCCAGGGCGAGCACCTCGTCCTCCAGCGCGACAGCAAGATCGGCCGGGTCAACGTCGGGGGCCACCCCGCCAAGATGGGCGTGGGCGGCACGCACGCGATCTTCGCCGATACCCACGTCGACTGGGTCGAAGGCCGCCGCATCGGCTGGCCGTAACGCGTCTATTGCGTCTGGACCTCGGCCCGGACGAGGTTCGGCACCGCCTCATCGCTGACGGGCAGGCCGGTGGCGAATTGCAGCTCGTTCATGGTCTTTTCCGTCTGGATCATGCTCGAGGTGACCTGGTCGACCTGGCTGGAGATGAAATCGGGCTCCTGGCGGTTGACGGCCAGCTCGCTGAGCGAGCGGATCTTGTTCTCCAGCCGGTCGAGTTCCAGCTTCATGAGTTCATAGTTGGCGTTGGCCTTCTCGTAGTTGGCGAGGCGGTCGCGGCAGGTCTGAAGGTTGTCCTCGATGGTCCGGCTGAACTTGGCCCGCTGCACCTCGTCGGCGAGGCCCGACACGTTCTCCAGCCGCTTCTCCAGGCGGATGATGTCCTGTTGAATCTGGTCGGGGCTGGTCCGTTGCAGGAACCGCTCCAGCGAGTACAGCGTGAACAGCATTCGCAGATGCGTCCACAACAGCCGGTCCAGGCCGCTCAACTGCGACTGTTCGAGCAGGGCGGGCGAGCCCATCTGGCCGGGGTCCTTGATGGCCATGGCGATCTGCCGCAGTTCGACGCACTGCGAGCGCAGGGTCTGGAACCGGTACAGCAGTTTGGGCGGCAGCGATTGCATGATGCGGCGGAGGCTCTGCTCGGTGGTCTGCGACCGCTGCTGGCGACTGGCGCTGGCCTCGCGGGCGTCCACGTAGGCCTGGAACTTCGGGCGACTGGCGAGCAGGCCCAGATACCCCGCCTCACCAGCCAGGACCAGCGGCACGAGCACGTCGGGCGCCCCGCTCAACAGGGCAAAACCCATCAGCCCGCCGGTGATCAAGAGGTGCCAGCGGTTGAGGAATGCCGCCTTGAGATACTTCGCGAAGTGCACGGCCACCTCTTCGGCATCGGGACTCGGGATTCGGGACTCGGGTACCGGGGGTCGGGTATCGGAACGAGCCGCGGGGTTTATTCCCGCGCATCTCCGGGTCCCGAACCCCGAGCCCCGAACCCCGCTCTTCTCAGTCTCGTCCTTCCTCCAGTTGACTGATCAGGTCGCGGATATAGTACACCGTCTCCTGGAACTTCGCCTCCTTCTGCATTTCCTTGGACGATCGGTCGGCCGGCTCGACCACCAACTCGCGGAGGATCGTGCCCGGCGAGTTGCTCATCACGTACACGCGGTCGCCCAGGAATACCGCCTCCTCGATCGAGTGGGTGACGAAGAACACCGTCGCCTGCACCTCGCGCCACAGGGCCACCAGCAGATCCTGCATGTTCATCCGGGTCATCGGGTCCAGGGCTCCGAACGGCTCGTCCATCAGGATGATGCGGGGCTTGAGGATCAGCGTCCGGGCGATGGCCACTCGCTGCCGCATTCCGCCCGACAGCTCGTGCGGGTATTTGCTGGCGTCCGCCGCCACGTCCAGGCCGACCCGCCGGATCCACTCGCGTCCGAGGTCGTACCGCCGGCGACGCGGCATGCCCTGGCATTCCAGACCGAAGGTCACGTTCTCCAACACCGTTCGGTGGTCGAAGCTCGTGTAGTCCTGGAAGACCATGCCTCGGTCGGCCCCCGGCTGCGTCACCGGCCGGCCGAACACCCGCACGTCACCGCTGGTGGGGGGGTGCTGCGGCTCGAGGCCGGCGATCAGGCGGAGGATGGTGCTCTTCCCGCAGCCGCTCGGCCCCAGCACGCAGATGAACTCACCTTTGTCGACGAGGTCCTCGACGACGAACGTCACGTCCTTGATCGCGGTGTAGGCGTTGGGCCGGCCGGCATTGTAGGTCTTCGTGACCTGATTGAAGCGCACGACGTTGGGGCGGACCAGTTGCTCCGGCGTTCGCGGCCGCGCCAACACCTGACTGACACCGACCTGCTCGGCGGCGGTAGGGGGGCTCGAGGCGGGCTGAGGCGCAGCATCGGTCATGATGGGTCATCCACGCGGCCGGCGGGTCCTGGGGCCGCGGACGTGGTGCCCGGGCCGCCTCGCCGGAAGAGGTTCTTCACGTCGTCCCAGCCGTGCAGAATCGCCCGCAGGCCGCGGTTGAGGACGCCCGCCCCGCCGTAGCGGTGGGGGAACAGCTCGCGTTGGAACCAGAAGAGCACACGGTCGATGGCCATCGCCACGAGGGGGATGATCATCAGCACCAGCAGAATGTGCTCCTTGGGGCCGCGACGCTGCGAGGTGATGATGATGTCGCCGA
>JACQVT010000109.1 GCA_016209665.1 Planctomycetota bacterium
CAATTTACCTTGGCGGTCAACTTAACGCCGGCGGGAACCATCACGAATGCCTTCGATCCTCCCGCCATCGGCAGCGACGTCACCGCCGTGGCCATGGCCTCGAGCGCCGCTACGGTGAACCTCCGGGATGCGATCGTCGATGGGGTCGCCTTCAGCGCGCTCGAGGTGACCGCTGCGGGCGCCGATGCGGGCAACTCGGGAAACGTCTCCGCCGACGGCGACCTCGACACCATCAGCCTGGATGGCTTCTTTAACCCGGTCAATGTCGTCAGCAGCGGGGCCATGACCGGCACCATGACCATCACCGAGGATGGGAATAATGACGGAACCGGCACAGAAATCACGCTCTACGATATCGCCGCGGACAGCGCGAATATCACCATCAACAATTTCGGCAACCCGGCCACCCAGATCGGCATCGCCACCCTTTCGGATGGCGATGCCGATGGAACTGTGATCTTTGTTGTCACGAGCGTCGGGGCTAACGGCGGTTCAGCGACCTTTGGGGCTACCGGCTCGATTACCGGGGCGCCGGGGGTGGATCTGGACGTGACGCTGCAAAATCTCAGTGTCGTTAACCCGGTGATCGTCCTGGGAACCCTCACCACCCAGGAAAGTGCCCCGGGAGCGGACGATGGGCACCTCCTCGGGCTGGCGGTGGACGACGGGGTGAACAACGTGAACGTGAAGGGTGACGTCGGCGATACGGCAGACGTTGCGACCCCGCTCCTCGACTTCGACTTCGACGCGGATGGCGTCGGGGCTCTCACCGGCACACTGACTGTTAACAGCGTTATCGAGGCCGGGGCGACCATCACGGGCGTCAGCCTCAACACGATCCGGGTCTCGGGCAACATCGGCGTGGAGGGCCCGGGCGCGGGCCCGACCCTGATCTCGACGACCGGGGCCAACGGCGCGGGCACGATCGGGACGATCGAATCCCAGGGCGGCACCATCGGCACGGCCCTCGGGCCGAAGCTGGTAGACATCACGGCCGGACCGGCCGCCGGGGATCGGTCCGACATCACGAGCATCCTGGCGGATGTGGATGCCGGGCTGGGCGACGGCAACAATGCCACGGCGGGTGGCGGCTTCTTCGGGAGCGTTACGGCCAATGACCTTGGGACGCTCCGCGTGGATGGCGTCATCGACGCTCTGATCGATGCGAGCACGAACGTCCTCGACCTGGGCGGCATCACGACCATCGAGTCGGTCGATGGGGACATCCAGGGCGGGCCGATCACCGCGACGGGCTCGATTGCGAATGTGCTCGCCGACCAGGATGGGAGCGCTGCGAGCGACATCAACACCAACGTGATCGCCGCCACCATCGGCAACGTGATCGCCGGCGGCAACATCGGCAACCTGGTGGGGGTCACCATCCAGGCGACGGGGGGGAATATCGGCATCGTCGAGGCCGAGAGCGGGAGCATCGGCGCGGGCGGTGCTGCGACCATCACGGCCACGGGTAATATCACCAGCGTCCTGGCAGACGTTCACGCCACGCTGGGCGACAATGCCACGCCGGGCAACAACGCCGTCGAGGGCGGCGGGATTTTCGCCACCATTACCTCCGGCGGTTCCATCGCGTCGGTCCGGGCGGACGGCGACCTCGACGCCGACATCGACGCCGTGACGCTGATCTCTTTGGTGGAGTCGGTGGATGGCGACGTGGGCGGGCCGTTCCCGCCCGCACTGATGGACATCGACGTCTCGGGCGGGAACCTCGACCAGGTCATCGCCGACCTGGACAATTCCAACACGCTGGGTACCGCCGGCAATATCACGAATGGCGGCGATGGCGTATTCTCCGCCCTGGGCGACATCGACGCCTTCCTGACCAGTGGAGCGGCTGGGGATGTCATTACCGGCACGATGGCTTCCCAAACGGCGACCGTCGGCTCGCCCGTCCTCTTCGCGCGGTCTGACGGGGTGGACTACATCTTCGATGCCACGGGTCCCTTCACCTCGGCCAACGTGATCTTCGCCTTTGATCCCGCGGGGGACGATTTGATTTCCCCAGAGTTCCTCGACGTGCAGGTCTTCAGCATTACCGGGACCGCATCGACGACGAACCTTTCCATCTTCACCCGGGTCGCCGGGACCGGAACGACCCCCGGGACGGTCGATAGCCCCGTCGAGCTCGACCTCCTGAACTTCGAGGTGGATGCGTCCCCCGGCGGGGACGGCGGCGCCGGGCAGGCCAATGTCGGCGCCCTCAACTTCGAGGGCAACCTGGGCGATGACGGGCCGGACGGCCTCTTCTTTACTGCGGATGACGTTCCTGGATTCATCGATTTCGATAATGGGGTGGATGACGGCATCGGTGACGTCCAATCCATTACGATCAACAGCGGGATTGCCTCGATCAATCCCGGCGGCCTGACAGGCCCACCGCCGGTGAATGGGATTGACAGCCAGATCGAGGTCGACTCCGTGAGCGGCCCTGGCGGGACCACTCAGGATGCCGATGGCGACGGGACCTTCGACCACTTCGAGGTGATCGAGGCGAGCGGTGTGGCCGCGCCCACCGAGGCCACCAATGTGGAGATCGCCGCGCCCGCGGGGGGGACTGCCTTCCTTTCCTTCACCACCGCTCCGGCGGGCGGCTCCCCGAACAACCTGATCGGTTTGACGGCCACCGCCACGGAAGCGGCGATCCTGACCATCAATTTCATCGACGGGAACGACGACGGCCTGGTCAACGGCTCTCCGGCCGGTACGGCGGCCGATGGCTTCCACCTGGGCACCGCGACCTTGCCGGCCGCCGGCTTTGAGCTGGCAGGCCCTGCCGGAATCGGGGCCATCGTCGAGGCCAGCCCCGGCGCCGCCGGCTTCGATCTGGGCTTCATCGAGGTGGAGGGGCCGGTCGGCGCGATCACCCTCACCGACACCGCCGCCAATGACGGGGTGACCTTCGATGTCGGCTCCATCTCGGTCGGCGTGGACGCCGATGGCCTCCCGGGCCTCGGCGTCGATTTCACCGACAATGACGCCTTCACGACGCTGGTGGCCTTCATTTCGAACCTGGGCTCGGTGGCCGTGAGCGGCGGCATCGGGGCCTTCACCGAAGGGGTCGGCGGGACCCAGGACATTGTGGCTGGGGCTGGCGTGAACACCCAGGGGATCTTCGTGACGGGGAACATCACCGGCGCCATCACGACGACCGATACCGATACCGGGGCCGGCGCCGGGGTTGCCGGGGGCATCTCCGCCGACCTGACCAGCGTAATCGCCGGCGGCTCAATCCTTGGGAACATCTCGGTCGGCGTGGGCGGCGCGGGGGCCATCCGCGACTCTATCTTCGCGGGTTTCTTGGGCGCCGGCTCCCTGGGCACCTCCGGGACCCCCATCACCATCAGCACCAATGGCGGCGGGAATATCGGCGATGAGTTGGACGGCACCTTCACGATTCTTAACGCCTTTGAGGGCACCGGCGGACCCGGCCTGCTGGCTGGCGACTTCGTGGGTGCGGCGGAGAACGTCTTCGCGACGATCACGGCGGACGGCGACATTCTCGTTAACATCGTGGCGGGGAACAACATCTCCAGCCTGACCACCTTCACGGCCAACGGCAACGACGATGGCATCGGTCTGATCCGTGGGCGTATCGTCGCCGGCGGCAACGCCGTGGTGACGGTCGTGGCGGGCACCGGGGTTAACGACGGGGTCTTCCAGGGCAGAGTCCTCGCCGGCCAGCTCTTCGAGGACGCCCCGGATCCGGCGGGCACCGGCGCCTACACGGGCTTCTTTAACCCGGTAACGGTCGGGACGACCAATGAGGCGGTGGATAGCACTGCCGCCGCGCCTCTCAGCATCGCCGCCGGGCTGGCCGACGGAAGCGAGACGGTGACGGCAAGCGTGGGCGGCGCGGACCCCGAGGACTTCTTTACCCTCTCCGGGGCTGCCGGCCAGGTGGTTGTGGCCACGGTCATCGCCGACCGCGTTGGCACGGGGGGTACGGGGCTGGACGCTGCGCTCTCCCTCATCCAGGACAACGGCAATGGCGTCTTTGATGTCGGGGATACGATTCTTGCGACCAACGACGACGGGAACGTCGGGCTTGACCCGGTCCTCAGCGTGATGCTCCCGGTGACGGGCACTTTCTTCTTGATGGTGGCTCCAGTCGCGGGCAGTGGTACGTATAGCCTGGATGTCGAGCAGTTGGCCACGGTCCGCTCGGGCAACATCGGCGGCTCTGGGGCGGTCCGATCTCGTGGGGCGATTAATGCTGCCCTACTGGCCGGCCAACCCGGGGCTACCGATGGGACGTTTACCGGGACGCTGGGCAACTTCACCGCGGACGTGGAGGCCGGCCTCGGCGGCGAGGCGGACGCCAATGTCAGACTGGTGGCTACAGGGAGCGTGGGGACTGCCGCCACGGCAGGGAGCGTGGTCACGGGTGGCGACTCGACCATCGACAGCATCGCCGGTCAAAGGATCAGCGCGACGGGGCTCGTAACCGATATCATCCCGATAGGGCTGGTAGCGGGCGATGACTTCTTTGCCGCCGTGGTCTCTGACTTCACGACCGGCTCGACCTCCAACAACACGGCCACTGCCGGGGATAATATTGCCCTGAATATCCGCTCGGGCGTCGCCTCCCTGAGGACGACCGATTCGGCGGGCTTGCCTATGGCGCCCAGCGGCGGCGTGGCGAACCTTTCCGGGGACATCGTCTCGGGCGACGACATTGACCTCACCTCCTTCGAGATCTCGGCCGGCCGGGATCCCTTCGTCCCAGCGAACCTGAATGCGACGATCGGCCACATCCAGGACGCCGGGGCGGCCAACCCGCAGATGGAGATCATCGCTACCGGCGCCTCGGCGGGTGATGTCCTCGGAGCCAGCGGGGGCGGCGACACCATCCTCGCCACGGGGAATATCGGGACGCTGACGGTCCCCGTCGTGATCGATGCTGGGACCGGGACGGGTGGCTCGATCCTCACCTCGATCATCGCCGGCACCAGCG
>JACQVT010000110.1 GCA_016209665.1 Planctomycetota bacterium
GGGGTCCTGGTTCGTGTTCGGAGTGGGCATCTTCGCTCCGACCTGGTCGCGCCAGCGGTGGAGCTGTTCGGCGAGGGATTTGACCTTGTCGGGCATTTTGGCGGCGAGGTCGTTCTTCTCGCCGATGTCCTCGCGGAGGTTGTACAACTCGAGCCGGCGGTCCTCGAAGAATTCGAGCAGTTTGAAATCGCCGCTGCGAACGACACCGACCGGCAGCGTCCGCCAATCGCCCCCGCCCGCTCCGAGGTAGCCGGGAAAGTGCCAGTAAATGACCTCGCGCTTCCAGTCGGCCTTGCCGCCGCTGGTCAGGAGGCTGAGGTAGCTGACGCCGTCCAGCGGGTAGTCGGCGGGCGGGGAGGCCCCGGCCGCCTCCAGCAGCGTCGGGTACAGATCGACGCTGTTGATCGGCTGATCGCACGTGGTACCGGGCGGGATGCCTCCTGGCCAGCCCTTGACACGCGACGCGACTCTGTCGCCTCTGGACGCTTCGCGTCCGTCGCGTGTCAAGGGCCAGCGGAAGATGTACGGCACGCGGATGCCGCCCTCGTACAACATGCCCTTGCCGCCGCGGAGCGGGTCGTTGTCGGTAATGCCCTCGGTGCGCTTGAGTCCCGCCCGCTGATAGCCGCCCACGCCGCCGTTGTCGCTCGAGAAGATGACCAGGGTGTTGTCGGCGAGTTTCAGTTCATCCAGCAGTTTCACGACCCGTCCCACGCTCTCATCGACGCTGTAGATCATCGCGGCATACGTCGGGTCGCGGTGTCCGCCGGCCGGCGGCTTCGGCTTGAACTTCGCGATCAGGTCGGCCTTGGCCTCGTGCGGCGTATGAACGGCAAAGTGCGGCAGGTACAGAAAGAACGGCTCGTCCTTGTGCCGCCGGATGAAGTCGACTGCCTTGTTCGTGAGGAAATCCGCGAGGTATTCACCCTGCGGGTAGTCCGTCTTGGGGCTGGTCTTGAAGTTGAAGTGGACGCCCGCCGACACGATGGCCTCGTCGAACCCGCGGCGGCCGGGATGATGGGCACCGTCCTCGCCCAGGTGCCACTTACCGAACATCCCCGTCGCGTAGCCGGCTTTCTTGAGGGCCTGAGCGATGGTGATCTTGTCCAGCGGTAGGGCGGGGACGTTGTCGACGGGTCGCAGCGAACGGGACCGCCAGTTGAAACGGTCGATGCTCCCGACGGTGTAGACGCCGGTGCGCGGGCCGTACTGCCCGCTCATCAGCGCCGCCCGCGTGGGCTGGCAGTTCGGGCCGCAGGTATAGCCGTCGGTGAACCGGATGCCCTGGGCGGCCAGCCGGTCGATGTTGGGCGTCTCGTAGTATTTGCTGCCGTAGCAGGCCACGTCGGTGTAGCCCAGGTCGTCGGCCAGGATGAACACGATGTTGGGTTTCCGGGCCGAGGTCTCCGCCGCGGCGGCGGACGAGGTGAGCAGTCCGCAGGCGATGACTGTGCAACGTAAAACCGACCGGCTGGAAGCCGGTCCCACACGGATTTCAGCATGCATCGTCATTCCTCCTCGATGAGTTCCCCGAACAGTTCCCGCACCTTGTCCTTGGCGGCCTCAAGGGCCTTGCGGCCGGCGGGCGTCGCCCGGTACAGCCGGCGGGTCCGCTTGCCCAGGCGCTTCGTATGGGCCCGAAGATACCTCTTGGCCTCCAGGCCGTGCAAGAGGGGATACCTCGCCCGCCTCCTTCTGAGCCGTATCACCGCCAGCGGGATTCAGATGCCGAGCCTGGCATCGGGCCCATCAACCCGGCGGATTGATCCAGCCGGCCACCAGGATCAGGAAAAGCAGGACCATCATCCATATCACAGGTCTTGTTGAAGGTGGCGAGCTGCGGGGGCCCGCGAGCCGGGCTTCCCTCAAACCGAAAAACGCCGCTCCCAGGATGAGCACGGCGGCGACCATCGCCACCATCGTCTTGGGCAGCAACGCATCTGGCGGGAGGGTGGCATGGCTGCTGATGGCCATGGCGGTTTGTGTCCCGCTCGGTTCGCCGATGGCGTAGGGCAGGAAGCCTGCCCAGGACACGAACTTCGCCAGGCCCTTGGACATGTGACCGGCCGCGACCACCACCGCCATCGGGAGCGCGATCCGCCGCCAGAAGGTGCCGAGTTGATCCCGATCTCCGAGACGGCGCGCCACCTGGCCCAATAGCGACCAGACCCCCAGCGGGACAACGATCATTGCCCAAAGGCCGTTGACACAACCGGACAGCCAAGGCAAAGGAAGGTGTGCACTGGCCCACCGCGGGACGGCCAGAAAGACGTGTTCGGCCGCGGCCCACTCCGACGTTAACTCCCAGATCACGAAGCCCGACACCAGCATGATGAACAACGTCATCGGCCAGGATGCCGACTCGTCGCGCGTGTCACTTGCCGGAAACGGCCGGCGCAGCAGCAGCCCCATGTTGTCCGGTTCGCAGACCTTGATGCACTGCCCGCAGACGAGGCAATCCTTGTTGCTGTTGAGCTTGGGCGGGTTAAGCAGGCTCGGGCAACTGCGGCCGTCCGCCTTCGTCCGGTTGCAGGCTCGGATGCAACCTTTTCCGGTGCAGGAATGGCAGACATCGCCCGATCCGGACCGGACGGCGAGCATTCCCCCGCGGCCGTAGGCGCTGAGTAACAGGCCCACCGGACAGAAGCCGCGGCAGAACGCCCGGTCCTTGAGAAGCAGCCCGCTGACGGCCGCTATCGCCAGCAGGCCGAGCAAGAACAGCGACGTGTAGGCGGGGACGCGACGGATTTCGGCGCCGGCCACGAGGAACTGGATCAACGCGTACAGCAACACGATGATCGAGCCCGAGACGATCCAC